>JAPTWQ010000111.1 GCA_028064945.1 Nitrospiraceae bacterium
TGAACTCTCCGTAAGGTCCGGATACACGGAGAGGTGTCCCATCGGGAGCATTTTCCAGATGTTTTTTGAAAGACGATCCCGTCAGTCTGGTCGCAAAAGACAGGACGGGCCATTCCTCGGGGGGGGAGGCGATTGAAAAGTCGCGTCCGTCCCCTTTTTCTTCGGGACTTTCCGGGGAAGCCCATTCCAGGTGAGCGTATTGACCCGGATCAAACCGGTCTCTCGTGTCGGGGGGGAGAACGACCTGAAAAAAAAGTGTGTTCTCTGCAATCAGACCTTTGCGGAAAAAAGTCCCGACCGTCTCCATCTGTCCGGCCCCTCCCTTTTTTGATCTCCTGCAACGACCTTTCTGTCTTTTTGTGAAGGATACCATAACAATATCCCGGAACAGTCTTTTCCTCCAGTCCTGGATCGGAGAAACGGAGGATCCTTAAAAAAGGAGTCTTCATACCGGGAGGGCAGACGAGGAGGAAAATGGGAAAAACTGGTTGATTGTTCCTTCCGCCAATCGTTATGATGACCCCATCGGGGCTTCAGGGTGTCACTTTCAGAGAGATCCTTTTGGAAAAGCAGGAGGGAAATAGCGTGCGCGTTTTTCGGATTTGTCTGTTCGTCGGTCTTCTTGTCGGGACGTTTGCTGGTTCGGGGATTACCGCCTGGGCGCTCCAGCCGGGTGACCCTGCACGTGGCAAGGAAGTTTACAACCAGTATTGTTACAAATGTCATGGAATGAATGGGGATGGCAAGGGAGAAGTCGGAGGGGTTGCGTTTCCTCCCCCAGCCAACTTTCGAGACCCGGAGCTCTGGAAAGGAAAGCCCGATTCTTTTTTTATTGATGTGATCACGAACGGATACAACTACGGGAAGATGCCGCCATGGTGGGATGTGATTTCAAAGCAGGACATCCAGGATGTGTTCGCCTACATCAAGACATTTCGTCCAAAATAAACCTCCGCTTTTTCCGGAGAAAAGCGGAGAAGACCCGACGTTGCCGGGCCGGATCACCCCTGTCGCATCCAGACTCCGGAGGCAATCTTTTTCTATCAGGAAAAGGAGGATTCCATGGAAAAGACAGTCGTAAAGTGTTTCAAAAATGGTCCGTATGAAATCCAGGGAGAGGTCGAAATCACCGATGCAAATGGGAAGAAAGTGAGCAAGGACGGCCCCGGAACGTACCACCTCTGTCGTTGCGGAGGATCATCGAAAAAACCTTTTTGCGATGGAACGCATTCCCGGATCCAGTTCAAATCCGAGTAGGAGAGCCCGGGTCCCTCCGGGGAAACAACGGTGGGCCCGGGTTTTTTTGGTATGACGGCGATGCCGATCAATCGGAGAGAGGTCAGCCTGAAAAGGCAAAACCCTTCCTTCAGGGGCCTGGTCAAGCGGGACCGGCTTTTATCGGGCGGCCTTGATCATCACGTTCGATGCAACGGAATAGGCTTCCGTCCAGGATTCCCTCAGTTCGGGAGTCCATGCGGCACCGGCGAAATGGCTGAGGGTGGCCAGAAGAGCATCTCCAACAGCGGGATAGTGTTCGGGGCGTGTATTGTATTTGGTGTGCCCCGCCCCAAGCCTTTCCAGGTAGGGAACAAGCTTGTCCAGGTTGTCGATATTGCTGGCAATGTAGACAATCGAATCCAGGAGACGTTTCGCCTGGGGTCCCATATCGTTGGGAAACATGGGGCGAACTTCGGGATATTTTTGAAACAGATAGTTGTAAAAATACTCCGTGACTTTTGTTCCATGGGGTGCCAATACATCGACGCTCTTCTTGATTGCTTCCGTGTTGATCGCCATCCTGAAAAACTCCTTTGTTCAGGGGACTGGGCCCGTTGAGTGGATTGTTGCACCTCCGTTAAGATGCATTTTAAATATATAATATATTTAAGATGAATAAATCAAGCGGGCGGGATCCTCATGCACGGGGTTCCCTCAGATTTTGCGAGGTTTGAGGACATGGAGGAGTAAGAAGAAGGAGCCCCTGTCAGAGGTTCGGAGGGAGAGTCTTTTCGGCTTCGGACAGAAGAGCTTCGATTTCTTCCTGGATAGCGTCTCTTCTTTCAGGAGTGGGACCTTCAAATCTCAGAACAAGCACCGGTTGGGTGTTGGAGGCACGCACAAGCCCCCAGCCATCCGAAAAATTGATCCGGACACCATCGATGTCGGAAAACGTGTATTTCTTTTGCAGGAGGATCTCGCGTAGCCGGGACACCACCAGAAATTTGCGCTCATCGGTGGAGTCTCTTCTGATTTCCGGTGTCGAAACTGCTTTTGGAAAGGGAGCGAGTAATTCGGACAAGGACTTTTGCCGAAGGGTCAAAAGTTCAAGAAGCCGAATTCCGGCATAGAGGGCATCGTCGTACCCGTAATAGCGATCCGCAAAGAAGATGTGCCCGCTCATTTCTCCAGCGAGAGGGGCTTTTGTTTCTTTCATCTTGGCCTTGATCAGGGAATGACCTGCTTTCCACATCAACGGTTTCCCTCCCATTCGGGCAACTTCATCATAGAGAATCCGGGATGCCTTGACTTCCGAGAGGATTACCGAGCCCGGACGGGATTCCAGGACCTGCTGTGCGAACAACAGAAGAAGCTGATCCCCAAACAGAATGTGTCCCGATTCTGTCACGACGCCGATCCGGTCGGAGTCTCCGTCAAAGGCGATTCCAAGGTCCGCCTGGTTTTTTTTGACGTGGGCGATCAGGTCGGAGAGATTTTCCGGGACAGTCGGGTCCGGATGATGGTGCGGAAAATGTCCGTCCGGATCCTGGTAAAGGCAGTGCAATTCGATTCCCAGGGGGGAGAAAAGATCCTGTGCGACGAGTCCTGCTGTTCCGTTCCCGCAATCAAGGACCACGCGCAGGGGACGATTGTGAAAAAGTGGCAGCTTTCCAAAGTTGGTGGTCATTTCCGAAAGATAAGTTTCCCGTATGGGAGAGTTTGTCCGAACCCCTTTTTTGGAGGGATGACCGTTGGTGGAGGGGGTAAAAGAGGTCCGTTTTCGGATTTCCTGAATGGTGTTGCCGAAAATGGTCTCCTTCCCGATGGCCATCTTGATGCCATTGTCGGCGGAGGGGTTATGACTTCCGGTGATCATGACGCCTCCGTCCACCGGAAGCTTGAAAAGAGAAAAATAGAGGAGAGGAGTCGGAACCTTGCCGACGTCAAGAACGTCGATTCCCGACGCCAGGAGGGCCTCTTCCATTGATCGCGCGATTCTTGGCGAAGACAGCCGGACGTCCTGTCCAAGAGCCACCCGTTTTCCGCCAGACTCTTTCAGAAGAGAGGCATAGGCCTTTCCGATCGAATAAACAGTCGCATCCGAAAGGTCGCGGTCTGCATTTCCCCGAATGTCGTATTCCCGAAAAATCTTTGGATCAGGATGAATCATGATTTTTCTCCCGCGGCCGGACCTGTGCGGGTTTCTTCTGTCTGCCTCTGATAGTCGTCCGAAAATCGGATGATGTCGTCCTCTTCAAGGTATTCCCCGTTCTGCACCTCGATGATGACAAGAGGAACCTTGCCGGGATTTTCGATCCGATGACGCGTGGTTTTCGGAATGTCGATGCTCTGGTTGACGTGGAGAAAAATCTCCTGGTCTTCGAGCGTGATCCGGGCAGTACCTGCGATGACGACCCAATGTTCGGAACGATGCAGGTGCATCTGATAGCTGAGCCGCGACCGGGGATTGACCGTCACGTTTTTGATCTTGTAGTTTGGCCCCTGGTCCAGAATCGTATAATGCCCCCAGGGCCGGTGGGTTGTCCGGTGCTCCTGGGCTTCGACGCGGTTCCGGCTTTTAAGTTCGTTGACCACATCGCGCACTTTCTGTGCTTCATCCTTGTGGCAGACGAGGGTGGCGTCATCCGTGTCGACAATGACAAGATCCTTCAGCCCGATGGTGGCGAGAATGCGTTTGTCCCCGTAAAGGATGCAATTCCGGTTGTGAAGGGAGACAACATTTCCGCGCAGGATGTTTCCCCCCTCATCTTTTTCGGCAATGTCGTCCAGGGCGCTCCATGAACCGACGTCCTTCCAGTCAAGCTCCGCCGAAATCGTCCAGACATTTTTTGACTTTTCCAGAAGACCATAGTCGACGGACGTCAGCGGAGCCTTGGCGTAAAGCTCCTTCAGAAGACTGTTTTCCTCTTTTGTTCCGATCGCGTCCGCGTAGGTGACAAGGGCTTTGTGAAATTCGGGCTGATGTTGGAGGAGTTCCTCCAGAAAAACACGGGCTCGAAAAGCAAGCATTCCGCTGTTCCAGAGATGGCGTTTCCCGGCGAGATAGCGTTCTGCTCTTTCGCGGTCCGGTTTTTCAACAAAGCTTTTGACCCGAAAGACAGGAGAGAGCCCGGTCGATTCTTCGCGAACGACTTCTCCCAATTCGATATAACCAAAACCCGTTTCCGGACGGGTGGGCAAAACGCCAAACGTCAGGAGCACATCCTGTTTTTCCGCGATGGAACAGGCCTGTTTGAGAAGGGCGAGAAACTTTTCCTGCGGGGCGATCAGGTGGTCGCTGGCCATCACGGCCAGAACGGCCTCCGGGTCGGTGCGAGCAAGACAGGCAGCTGCAACGGCGAGAGGTGTCAGGGTATTCTTGGATTGCGGCTCGACAAACACTTTTGCCGGAAGTCCTTCCCGTTCTGCCAATCGCAAAACGCGACGGGTTTCGGCTTCGTGCTTTGGCCCCACCATGATCCAGAGTCTCTCCTGGGGAATCAGCGGCATGACTCTGTCGATCGTGCCCTGGAGAAGCGAAGAGCCTCCGTCAAGAGACAGGAACTGTTTGGGGTAAAGCTCTCTGCTCAGGGGCCAGAAACGGGTGCCTGAGCCGCCCGCCATAATAATGCCGAACCACATCGCCGGGGCTCCTTCTTTTTCGGGTTAGGAAGACTGCATTTTCGGGGTCATGGCACGCAGTCTTGTCGGTCTTCCGTATAAAAACCAATAGTTCTAAACCTATCAAAATTGCCATTTTTTCGCAATTTGACGGAAAGATTCCGTCCCCGGAGTTTCTTGACAGACACCTCTTCGGTGGTATTGTGACACCATCCGGAAAGATCGGTATGAAAATATTTCTCTCAAAATCAGGGTTTTTTTCCTTCGTGCCTTCCATCCAGATATTCTGACTGCAGCAATGCAGGACGGATCGGTTTCAATAATTCATGACAAAGGGATGACCGGTCGAGAGGGGGAGGTGCGTGACAGGAAAAGTTTCAGGAGGTAAGGGGTCCGAATAATAAAGATTTCATCAAGAGACGGCAAAACAATCGGGCCATTCGAAGATGTCTTGTCTTGAAGCCTGATAACCCGTCGGGAGGTCACAAGATGGTTCCCTGGTCTATCGTGCTGGACAGAAAGGCCCTATCCCACGGGGTCCTGCGGTTGTCCGATTTTCTGATCTGTCCTGTCTGCCGGGAAAAAAGGATCCCGGACGAGTGGGCTTCGATCCACAGTTCTGGCATGTGTGAAGAATGTTCTTATGCGCAAAGACGGGAAAACCCCTATCGGGGAAGCGCTGTCGATCGACGGGCATTCTTTCAGCGCTTGGGTTTGTCGAAGGTTTTTCCGGGAAGCCATCGTCCGCGGATTCCGGCCTGAATCCAGTCATTAAATGGTTTTTTCCGGGGGTATAGTTTAGAAGAGAGCTGCAAGAATTGGGCAATATGTTAACTGTTTCTCGCCAACAACCGTCAGATCAGCCAGGGAGGTGGATCATGATTCGTGTGAAGGGGCAAGATGCCGTTAATGAAGCTTTCTGGTATTTGGGGGAAAGTCCGAACCTCCCCAAGGCCGCTTTTTTTCGTCTGACACCGGAGGGAGACAAGAGAAAGATCTCTCCGGAAGAGATTCAAAAGCTTGTGGCAAGCAACCGGGCCCGTCCCCAGGAATTTGTGTGCGAGGTCCCCTGTGTCTGGGATTTGATCCAGGAATGTGAGCGCGATCGGGTTTCTTTTCCGCTTCCGGATTTGTCGATTTATCCGGGGACAAAAGTGGTCATTGTACAGAACCGGTTTTTCGGAGCGGAAATCTGCCCGGGAAGCCGATGGTTCTCCATCAGTCGACCGATTTATGACAGTGCGGTGCGATGGGCGAAGGGAACTCCGGTCATCGAGCCCGAGTATTCCCAGGATGAATTCATGAACCGTCTTTTTCCCCGGACTTTTCTGAAACCAGGTGTCTGGCGGGGAGATTGCCATTCTTTGAAAGAATGCCGCCAGACGGGCGAGCATCTTCTTCATATCTTTTCCCTGCCACATGCGCAGTATTCGGGGTGGGAAGACCGGCAAAAAGCAGCAGGGAGGGAAATTTCTGAAGAATACGGGGATGGACTTTTTTATGACCAGGTCCTCGAAGACGTCCGGTCGGCATGCCCAAAGGATTCAGTGGCGCCCTTCCCATGACGTTCTCCGGGGGCAGGTGTCACGTTCGGGGAGGATGTTTTCTCCGGAGTATTCGCGACAGGAGAAACTCCCGCGTGGGCATGGGGAGAGACCCCAGAAATCTCAAGGGCCAGGCCAGACCAGGGGGGAAGGAATAAACCGATTTTTTCTTCCTGGCCGCTTTAAGAATGAGTTGGGCGGCTTTTTCCGGTTCCAGGACAAAGGGCATGGGGTAGGGATTGTCCCGGGTCATCTCTGTCCGGATAAAGCCGGGATTCACGAGTGTGAGAGTGACCCCATGCTGTTTCAGGTCATACCGAAGGGACCCGCACCAGAGGTTCAGGGCTGCTTTTGATGCACAGTAGCCTCCGGCTTCCGGCAGCGCAAGATAGGACGCAAGACTGGAGATGACAAGGATCGATCCATTCCGGTTGCTTGTCATTCCAGGAAGAAAAGGCAGAATTGTATTTCTCGCACCGTGAAAGTTCGTCTCCATCACGTCCTCTTCACATCGATCGGCCATCCCTGCATATAAAGGCCCCCGGATCCCGGCGTTAACAATCAGACAATCGGGAACACCGTAACGGTCTTGAAAGTCCATTCCCGCTTCTTGCAGAAAGGTTTTGTCACGGACGTCTCCCGTGTAGGTTATCACGTTGACTCCTTTTTTCCGGATTTCTCCGGCGAGAGACTCCAGGAGACTTGTCCGGCGAGCCAATAACCCCATGGAGACACCGGGATGGGCGGATTCCAGCGCCAGGGCTTTTCCCAGGCCAGACGATGCGCCTGTCAGAAAAATCCGGGAGAAGAGAGGTGTGCGGGATGACGTTTTTTCTGGGGGACTGTTCCCGGTACATTCCGGATGGATTTCCATTCTCGACCTGGCCCATGATAAAGTTTCTGAACTTGAGACAATTCACTCTGGCAAACGAAAAATCGTCTGCTGATGACCTGAAAGGCCCGAAATGCCGAAAAACTCCATTCCATCCTTGCCTGTCGGGGAGGAGCAAGCCCCGAACAGCGCCCATTCTCGTTCGGGATTTGTGTCTCTGGTAGGACTTCCGAACTCCGGAAAATCGACTCTGGTCAACGCAATCGTTGGAGAAAAAATTGCGGCAACCTCACCCGTTGCCCAGACTACCCGAACCTTGATCCAGGGGATCCACACCACCACGCGCGGCCAGATTGTCTTCTATGATACGCCGGGATTTCACCGTTTGTCGCATGCCTTCAACCAGCTTATGGGGACTGTGGCGAAAGAAGCTCTTCTCTCAGCCGATGTTGTCGTCTGGGTCGTGAGTCTCGATCCTTTGCCGGGGCCGCAGGATGTGGAGAAAATGCGCCAGATTCTTCTTCCCGCTCTGGGGGGGAGGCCGTTGGTGATCGCTGCGACAAAAATGGACCGGGCGAAGTCCCAGGGGATGATTCCACGCCTTCTGGAAATTGAAAAATGGGGGTTCCCGGGTGAAATCATACCGGTTTCCGGTTTAAAAGAAAAAAATCTTGACCGGTTTGTCAATCTTCTCTTCGACCTTCTTCCTGCCGGAGAGCCCGTCTTCGACCGGGAATGGTATACAAGCCAGACCGTCCGTCAGTTGGCGCGCGAGTATATTCAGGAAAAAATTTTCTTGCAACTGAGAGAGGAAGTTCCCCATCAGGCCGCTGTCTTGATCGAGGAGTTTGAGGAACCGCAGTCTCCTGGCGAAATTACGCGAATTACGGGCACAGTTTTTGTCGAGCGACTCTCCCAGAAAGGCATTCTGATCGGACAGAAGGGAGAGAGGATCCGTGAAATCAGTCAGGCAGCACGGATGGATATCGAAAGACTTGTGGGAGGAAAAGTTTTTTTGCGTCTGGATGTGCGGGTTTCCGAAGGTTGGCGGGAAAATCCCGGTATGCTTCGGGAGCTTGGATATATGCCCGAATAACGAGGAGACTCCTTGGAGCAGTGCGCCCTGGTTCTGCGATCGGTCCGATATCTTGAGTCCGACAAGGTGGTGACCTTCTTTTCCAGGGAAGAAGGAGTTCTCACAGGATTTGCCAGGGGAGCTGCGGGGATGTCAAACCGGTTTGGCGCTTCCCTGGAACCCCTGACTCTTTCAAGAATACTGGGAAGGTTCCACCTGGAGGGAACTCTTTATCGGATTCATAAAGCCTCTATAGTGAACCCGTTCTCATCCATCAAGTCTGACCTGGACCGATGCTACTGGGCGGGAATGGGGATCCGTCTTTTATTGGGACTTCTTCCCGCTGCCTTGCCGGAACCGCCCGTTTTTGATATTGCTGTCAACTATCTGGAACTCCTCTCTGCACAAGAGATCTCGCCGGCTTTTTCCTGGCTCCGTTTTGCGGCATCCGCTCTGGACCTCCTTGGATATCAGATCCGGGCAGACGACTGCAGTTTTTGCAAAGAAGCTCCTTTCGGAAATTCCCTTTTTTATTATCCAATGGATGGAAGGGTCCTGTGTTCCCGCTGTCTCGAGAATCCCGGAGACATGGAAGAGGGACTGAAAGTGGAGGTGAAGGTCTTGCGTTTTCTTGAAAGAATTGCGGGAAACAAGGCGGAGATACCCGGGGATGACCCGGTCCTGGGCAGATCGGTTGAGTTTCTGGACCGGATCCTGTCCTGTCGGGTGAAAGACTGGCGAACAATCGATTCCCTGCCGGTCCGTATTGTCTAGTGTAGTAATTCTTA
>JAPTWQ010000062.1 GCA_028064945.1 Nitrospiraceae bacterium
TGAAGAAGACATCCAGAAACTCCACGAAGGAAGGATCCATGTACGAGATGGGAAAGCGTCTCTTCCGAAGCGAGAAACTGAACTTGCCGCGGCAAATGGCCAATTTTTACTTTTGGCATCGGCCCTCGGATGGAAAGCCCAAGAAGTCGGCACTTTGATAGAACTCATTCCCCCGCGGGCCAAGACGATCGAGGTCCGTCGTCTTCTGACAAACAGGGGCACGCTCCAGGCTGCGCTCGAAGCCGCCCGACAGGCCCTCGGAGAAGCGGAGGACAATCTCGGAAGCCTTTCCCGGTCACTGGAATCCCTGGGGACTTCAGCCGATCTGTCCATATTGGCCGCAGTCACAAATAGCGCCGGCGATCAAGGGGATCTCTCGGCCCAGATCCGGATCGCCAAAGCAGAACTCGATGCGGCCCTTGAGGAACTCAAGCGACTAGCCGGTTCGACAATCCCCCCTCCCGACGTGGCGATCCTCTCGGGGAATGCTCTGCCTCCCCGAGACATGGTTCAGGCACACCGAGACACCGTCAGGGATCTTGAAAAGAAACGACAGGACATAACAGAACGGATTCGTTCGGCCAGACAGGACCTCAACCGACAACGCAAGGCCTATGAACGCCTTGTCCATGACGAGGAAGGAATCGCACCGGAGGTTTTAGGACAAGCCCGCCGACACCGTGACGACGGATGGACCTTGATCCGCCAGATTTACATCGAGCATCTTTCCGTCCCTTCGGATACGGTCCGGAAATTCACGAAGGAAGGGGAGGAACTGATCGAACCCTATGAGGCCGCCATCGCCAGGGCGGACGAGCTGGCCGATCTACGGGTCGAAAAGGCCGAAGCCGCCGCCCGCCTTGTGGTGATGGCTCGCCAAATCCAGGAGCAGGAGGAAAATATCCTGGGACTTGAAAACGAAAAGTTCGCCCTCGACAAAGACGCTCAATCTCGCGCCGAAGAATGGAAAAAGATGTGGTCCGGATTGCCTTCCGAGCCTCTTGCCCCAGACGTCATGCTCGAATGGCTCGGGATTCGAAAGGAGTGGCTCGGAGCTCTCGAACGGAAGATGGAAATCGAACGAAAGCTTTCGGTTCTTCTTCGACAGGAGGAGGAGACACGGCTGTCCGTCCTTTCTGGAATCACTTCAGCCGGCATCGATCCGTCGGCCCTTTCCGAATTGCCTCTTTCCGTTCTCCTTAAAAGGGCTGATGCGATTCTTTCCGAGAATGACCGGATCCAGGAACAGAAGCAGAATCTCGAAGCTGAGATTCTCCAGGCCAGAACCCAGATCTCCCGGAAAAAAACCTCCCTCGAAAAGGCTGAAAAAGCCTGGTCGGATTGGGAAGGGCAATGGTCCGCAGCGGTCTCGGATCTCGGACTCGACCCTCGTTCCTCCCACGAAACCGTTACAGGACAAGTAGATTCGATCGAGGACATGCGTACAGTCGCCGTGCAGATCAACGAACTCCGTCACAAGAGAATCGGAACGATTCAGCGGGATTGCGAGGCGTTCGCCCAGGAAGTCCAGAGGATTTTTCCGATTCTGGCTCCAGACCTGACCTCGCTGGACGCCGAAGAAGCGGTCTTAAGGCTCGAGAAACGGCTGGACGATGCAAAGAGATTAAATGAGAGCAAGAAGGAGAAGGATGCGTCGATCCTCGATCTCGAAAAAGAGATCGGCACATTCGAGACCTCCCTGAACGAAGCTCGAGAAACCATTTCCCGTCTCAAGTCACTGGCAGGGGTTGAGGAGATTTCGGAATTGAAGGCTGCGATCTCTAAATCCGATCGGTCAAGCAGTCTTCAAAAGGATAAAAGCCGGCTTCTTCAGGTTTTAACCGAAGAGGGGGACGGGCTTCCCGTTCCGGATCTCCTGGCCGAATGCGAAGGCGTTGACCTTGATCAAATCTTTGCAAGGGAAGAGTCGGTGTCTCAGGATCTCGAAGTTTTGCGCAAACGGCTTCTCGAAGCCCGGGACCTTCGAACGGAGACTCGGAGGGCTTTCGAATCGGTGGGAGGCGACGACACTGCGGCGAAGGCCGAGGCCAAGAGGCAGGAGGCCCTTGCCGAAATGAAGGAGATCGCAGCTCGCTACACTCACGTGCGGGCCTCGGCCATTCTCCTCAAATGGGCCATCGACCGCTACCGGCGCGAAAAACAGGCTCCTCTCCTGAAAACCGCCAGCAGTTTGTTCTCCCTGCTGACGGGACATTCATTCATCTCACTCCGAATCGACTTCGACGACCAGGACCGGCCTCAACTGGTCGGAGTACGGCCTGACGGATCAACAGTCAACGTCTCAGGATTGAGCACGGGAACAGCCGACCAGCTTTATCTCGCTCTACGGGTCGCATCGGTTCTGGAATACCTTGATCGGGCGCCGACTCTTCCGTTTATAACCGATGACCTGTTCATCAACTTCGACGATGAGCGTGCTACTGCGGGATTCAAAGTCCTGAGCCAACTAGCAGAGAAAACGCAGGTGATCTTTTTCACTCATCACCGCCATCTGGTTGAAATTGCCCAAGGGAGTCTCGGGTCGTCCCTTTCCGTGATATCCCTGTGAAGACCCTGGTACACAAAGCCCATGAGCCCGAAACCCTAACATTCCAATAAATTTATCTTCATAAGCGCTGATAGAGGAGTCGTATATCAAATATCCGCAATCTCGCCTTGAAGATGGATTGCATCTGCCGGAAAAATCTTGAGTGCAGCAATCTTGTGCTCAGCGAGCGCAACATCAGCAGTGAAAAGCACGACGATCAGATCCTTTAAAGCGCGGGTGCAACATACGTAAAACAAACGTCTTGTCCTTTCGACGGCTGTTTCCTTGCCTTCACGCTTGTTCTCCAGGTCTTTGTCCGAAAGCGCCTTGATCCCCCAATATTTGTCATAGGAAAATTGGACATGTGTACCCTCGTCGTCGTCGAGAATTACGAGTACGCGCTCAAATTCAGCACCTTTAATGCCTTGCTGTGTCGAAAACGGAGAATCGTTGTTCACGTATTTATAGTACCCCCAGAATTGCGGTGCAGGACACCCGAGAAACGCATCCATGGCCGCAATTTCCTTGCTCAGATCTTCGCCATCGTTCTCATCCTCAGCTACGAAAGAGTTTTCCCCTTTCTCCACCTTGGCCGGGCTTGGCAGCTTCAAATACGAGAGTATCCTCTGGTCGAGGTTGATCACGTTCGATTCATGAACATACCGGAGAACATCGCCATTTGTCGCGCCTGATTCCATCTCCATCATTTGCTGAAGAGTCTTGGTAAATTGCCGTAGTTCACTTAGCCGTTCCGCAACGTTGATCCTATTCAGGGTGTTGCGGGATAAGAGCGGCGATTGACTTCTAAGAACCTGTATCGCGTCGAATTCGTTGCCCTTTTTACTGGCGCTCACAAGAGGTAGAACAAAGTTGATAAATGGACGCACCGGCCACGCTGTCCCATCCAAAAATCCATTCTTGAACTTCTCTGGAGCCTTATCATTCAGTGCCGCATACAGATCGCCAAAGCCAAGTCGCTTGGCAGCCATTCGGTGGACGATGACAAGGAGTTTTACACCTTTATCGCCCTCATCGATATGCCATGCAGGATCATCGTTCTTCCTAGCAGCCCACACTCGCACCTGTCCAATCCGTTGATCACGTTTCTCGTCAATGGGAAGGATAAAGATGTGCGCGCTGCCCTTTACACTGAGCAGATCATCTTCCAATCCTACCATCCGACCACGAGTTTGAAGCAATCCATCTCCGTCTCGTCGAATCGCATTTGCAACATTGAGCACAGTGGTTGGACATCTGAAATTCTCAGGCTTTGTAATTTTAACCCAATCTGAACCCATCTGAATTTCTCCGATCCCGGTCAGATAAATGCGTTGCATCGGGTCGCCAAAGAAACCGAGACAGAATCGATCTCCAAACTCTTCATCTACCGCTTTGAGTGCAGCCACCACATTCTCAGTTGTGTCCTGACTCTCGTCGACAAACAGAAACGGATATTGTTGGATAATAAGACTGCGCATCAACGTCCTCTCAAGGATGAACTGAGGCACCATTTTTATAATGTCGTCGTGACCCAAGACGCCATTCACATAGTCGCTACCTGTTCCGTAGGTAAACGAACGTACTTGGCCAATCCGCGCCCGCTGTTGAGTATAGCGGGTTATATCAATCTTGTTTTTCTCCCGCGTGCGCTGTTGAACTCGAGGACCGAAGTTCTCTGCCGTTGTCCTTAACTCTCCGAGTTTTTCATCGATCCGGTTTGCTACCCATGCTTGGATATCTGACTGGAAAGACCGGACCAGCAGCCACAGAAAGCTATGAATTGTTGAAACATGGACGAGAGGGTTTTTTCCAACATCCGCCCAAATTTCTCCAGCGGCGATTTCCGTGTAAGTGATGCACGCAACTTTCTGTCGACGCAGCTTCAGCTTCTCGCCGTGCCTGTTGAGGATTTCGGTGAGTCCCTTGATTAAGGATGTTGTCTTCCCTGATCCGGCCCCGGCGATCATTAGGAAGCTGCTCGGTGGGGATGAGTTCAGGCAGGCATAAAGCTCCCTATCCGCTTCGGTATCTTTTTGAACGGCGCGGCTGGTCATTTCGCTGTTTCCATAGCAGATATAGCATCGTCTATTGTGGCTGCCGCAGAGGTCTCAGTTGTTTCTGGAAGCGGCGCGGGCAATTCGAGATTGACCGCGCTATTGAGCCAGCGCAAACCCTCTTTGATATAGAGCGGTACATGCCAGTTCTTAGGGGATTCAGTCAGAACGCCTAGTGCAAATCTTGTTTTATCGAACGACTTCCCGGCGACCCGATTATGAAGACCGCGAGCCAGGTCATCGGGGGTCTCGAAGGCTCCCCGAAGTTTCAAACCAATATGTCGATGGAGTTCAGACTGACACCATGCCGCGTTTTCAAGCCCGAAGGACTCCTCCAGAGTGCGCCCACACAAACTTTTCACTATTCCATTCCACATAACATCCGTCGGGACTTGGTAGGTCACACGTACCTTAAAACCGTTGCCTCCCGCTGCCTCCTGAACCTTCTCCGATTCCTTCGCAACAAGCAACTCCGCAACGGTTTGCATCTTCGGCAACCATTGGATCAAGGTTTGGTTCGAGGTGAGAGCGCCCGGTTCAGACGGTAAGCACGCTTTACCAGACTTCTTCACAGGCGACTGACTTGTGTCGGGATTTGGGATCTCAAACTCGGTAACCTCATCTTCATTCTCATCTTCCCGACAAATGGGCTTCACGCTATCTAGGTCAGTGATCACGAGCGCAACAAGGCCAAGAAACTCAATAAGGGATTTAAAACGATGTCCGAAGGCACCGCCAACTTCCAGAATAGACAAACACGCCGATCGCAAGGAAACCGCTTCTTTCTCTATCATCACAGGGAGGAGCAACCGCTCAACATTGCCTTCGACAAGGATAGCTGCGTCCGCAAAAAATAAATCGCAATGGGTTAGCTTAAGGTACCTTTCCAAGAAGTCTCGTTCATTCGGGCTTTGGCTGTTGAACGAGGAAAGATTTAGAACTTCAGTTGTTTGTTCGCCATCAGTATTCTGTCGTCTGAAATAACGGATAGGTTTAAAGCCCCGTTCATAAAGAATGTGAGGAGAATGAGTCGATACAACTATTTGACTATGAAAAGAATCGTTATCCTTCACAAGATCAAGGACGTTACGAATGAAAACTTGCTGGAGTTGGGCATGAAGATGCACTTCGGGCTCTTCAATGAAAATTAAGTGCAGCGGCGCACGATCCTCTTTATCGGAGATCCATCTTGCGTGAAGGTCGAGTATCTCGACCACCATATAGATCAGGTTTTTGAATCCGAGGCCGTTATAAGTGTCGGGAAGTCTCAAAGCATCCTCCCCATCCCCAAGAACATAATAAACGCGAGCATCCTGGCTATTCATGATCGTGACCGGGTTAAGAGCCGACTTAATCTCCAGCCGAGGATTGTGGAGACCCGGAATACCGAGTTTAGAAAAACTGCCAAAGATATCCTTAAATACCTCGGCCAAGTGCTCATTGAGTCCTATCTCCGAATCAAATAGAGCCCTTAATGCGCTGTGATCTTCTGATCGTTGATCGAGATTCCTCTTGTAGAACCTACTGAGGCGTTTTGAGAGGTCTTCAGACCGCCCTGAGGCCGAAATGGTGCCCGGTGCTGGATCTGCCAAATGCCGTTGTGCACTGAGATTATCGACCTTTATGATAGATTTTAGAATCGCTGCACCGCCAGGATCCTTCCCAAGCGGCAATGGCTCGTATCCCTCTATAGGTTTATGGTTGCCATCAAACTGAGCTCGATCGAGTACGTAATATTTAAACTCATACTCGCTTAGAAGTTCTTTCTTGAGATAATCGGTCAATTTTGTGGGCCACGGGACGTACTTCTCGTTTTCCCGCCTCTCCAAGGCAGCTGCATTCCTCTGAGCTTCCATGCGAACCTTACGAAATTTCCGCAGAAGTTCTGTACCATTGCGCGCTGCAAACTCTATGCGAATGCCAACCTGTGTTCCAGCCCACGCTGTACTCGGCAGCAGTGGTACCACTAGGTACAAGTCGCTCAACACCACTTCGAACCACAAATCAAGGCTTATCGAAGATAACTCTGACTGTTCCGATCTATCCTCGGCACAATCACCAAGTTCATCGAAATTCTTCCAGCAGGTCGAGTGAAAATCATATAAGGAAAATTTGTCCTTTGATCCGGATACGAAGGTATAAATAGCCTGCGTCGCAGATGTTTTTCCGCTGTTGTTTGATCCAACAAAGATTGAAATATCAGAAGCAAGCTCAATGTGAACTTACATTCCGCATGTAGGATCAGTGCTCTCCAAGCATTTTTTTGACGATTTCTTTTGAAAACCCGGTTGTTTTTGTCCTGCCAAATGAGTTTTTCTCGATGCCCCCTCTGAGTGACTCAGGTCCGATGCCCTTCAGACTCGCTTCCGAGCAAAGTCAAGCATAAAAACGAGGGTTCAGGTCTTTTCAGCAACGACTGCGGGCGCACCGCGTGCGCCCTTTGATCGTTCCCTCTTTCCTCAGCTTCGCCTCCGTTTCTGGAGACATCATCCCGACCGGCAGGCGGGCTCCGGAACCCGGGTGTAGGCCTCGAACCCGATCCCGGCCATGGACAGGATCTCCCGAAAAGCCGTCTGTTTGCTCTGGGGCACCAGGATCTGCCGGGTTTTGCTTCCGGTCACAACGACCTGAACCCCGGCAAGGTGCTTCAGGATCTCCTGCCCAGTGGGATTTTTGAGTTTCCCGCGCACGGCGCTGGTGAGCGGCTTTTCCGCCTTCCGGATTCTTCGCTCGAGAAGAGAGAAGACCAGGCAGGCCAGAAGCATCACATACCCCAGTGCCTCGACCCGTTCTCTGTTCTTCAGGAAAACTCCGTCAATGAAGGCCGGATCTTTCATGAAGGAAAACCGTCTCTCGCAGGTTGACTGTTCCTTGTACTCCCTCAGGAGTTCTCCCGCCGGAACATCTTCCTTTGAAAGCGTCGTGATCAGGGTGAAGGTGGACCGCCTCTGGCGCTCCGCCTTCATCTTCTCAATCTTCCGCTCTCCCGGCCGGGCCGAGACGACATAGACCGTTTCGCTCTGAGCCTCCTCCCCCTTTTTGGGTCGTCCTGGGGCCGTGCGGGGGATTTCCCTTTCCCGGGGGAGGACGGACGCCGTCACGTGATGGAAGGCGTCTTTGAACTGCTCGAGAAAGCTCTCCGCCTCCCGCTTCGCGTCGGCTTCGCAGGAGAAGGACTGCAAGCCCAGGAGCCCCGCGGACTTTACGATCCTCTCCTGTTCTTTCGTCAATTCTGTCGCGAAGCTCTTCTCCTTGCGACGGTCAAGCTGGCTCGAGTGGTAGACCACGAGACGGTACGGGTGACCGTCGATCTCCTCTTCCTGCTCGGAGGCCCGGTAGAGCGCGGATTGGGTCCGCTCCGAGATCCGGCCGATTTCGATCCACTCTTCATTCGTGAAGGCCTTGGTCTTTGCTGTGCCGCTTGCGCCATAGTTCTCCGGAAGCCGGGAGAGAAAGGAGATCTCCCGCTCCCGCATCGCCATCAGATTCTTTCCCGTCACCAGGGCCGAATCGGCCACATAGACCATTTTCTTCAGCTCTTCCGGGCCAAACAGCCGGCAGAGCTCCGAGATCATTTCGCCATTCGCCGTCTTGTCGGAGAGGTTCCCGTCCCGGACCTCTCCGAAGAGCGGGATCCCTTCCCGGTTCACGAACAGCTTGAAGAGGATCTGCTTGAGATCCGGCCGGTGGTCCTTGGAGTGCCCGTGCTTCGGCTGGACCGGTTTCCTCTTCTTCGGGGTCTCCTCCTGTCCGGCCGGGGCCTCATCCGTCTTCGGGATCTCTTCCTTGTACTCCCCAAATACGGTGCGGGTGGTGGTGTCGAAATGAGTGAAGCGGCGATCCACATCCTCCCGCGTCAGGGCGTTGGCCACGATCATGGAGAAGATCTTTCCCGGTCCCCCCTCCCAAAGCCGGTCCAGTCCCCGTCCGAGGCAGTCGTCGTTCAGATCCGAACCCAGTATCCCTTCTCCGAACAGAAGCTCGCAGTCGGAGACCTCGAAGCTCTCTTCCACGCGATACAGGGGGTTCTGGGTGGTCAGCATATTGACCACCAGAACCGTGATCCGCTCTCCGGGGGAGAGCTTGCACCGCTCCCGGTCCCAGACGACGTTTCGGTCGACGATTTCCCGAAGCCCGATCTCCTCGCACATCGCGCGGATCAGGGGGGCGCCGGAAACCACTGGGTTCGGGCGGGCATCGGAAAAGATGTGGTCGGAGGATTCGTTCATGAAAATCACTCTATCAGAGTCCGGATCGCGTGTCCAGCCCCCAGAAATTCGTCAGAATGGCCTGAAACCCCCTGGATTCGGGCTAAAAAAATTCACTCCTATGCTTTTTTTGACCTGCGGAATATCAATTGAGATGAATGCTGGGAGACTGATCCTGGCA
>JAPTWQ010000130.1 GCA_028064945.1 Nitrospiraceae bacterium
GGGTCCCTGGCTTGCCGCGCATCTTTCGAACGGCCTTGGCCAGACCCAGGGTTGCCGTTCCGACTCCATTCACCCGGATGATCTCATCACCGCTCTTGATTCCCGCATTGAAGGCCGGAGACCCGTTAATGGGGGCCTGGACAAGAATATGGTTTCCGGAGGTTGTGATCTTGATTCCCACGCCCCCAAAACGTCCCTGGGTATTGATCTCGAGGTCATGATACTCCTGGGGAGTCATGTACTCGGAATGGGGGTCAAGTGAAGCCACCATCCCCCGGATGGCACTGTCGAGAACAGGGCGGGCAGGAATGCGGTCCACATAGTCGTTCTGGATCAGAGCATAGACCATGGAAAAGATCTTGAGGCTTTTATCGGTTCCCCCGTCGGCAAGAACAGCATGGCCCACTCCCCCGGCGAGAATCCCCACAAGAAGAAGAAGTATGACATTTCCTGTCTTCATCAGAATTTTCCAGCCACTACGTTTTGGACCCTTCATAAATTCAAAAAGACGCATCAATAATCCTCAATCCCAATCCCGGCATCTCCGGACAAGTTCCAGCCTCTGACACTATCCCCTCCACACGTGCCCGAGTAGTAAGATTATCATTCATTTTTGCGCATTACAAGAAAAAATCAAAGAAAAATCCTTCGCCAGCATTGAAAAAGGAAGGGAATTCCTCGCAAGATCTTCAACGTCTCTCTAGTGCGCCAGAAAACGCATCGGGCTCATCGGGTGCCCACGATGGGTCACGCCAAAGAAAAGTGTCGACTTTCCTTTGGTCCCCCCCCGACCGACCGTCCCGAGGATCCGCCCTGCCGATACGTGCTCCCCCTCACGCGCATAGAGCCGGTCGAGGTGGCCATAGAGCGTATAGAGATGGTTGCCATGGGAGAGAATGATTAATCGACCATATCCCGTGTAGGATCGGGCAAAAAGAACCTTTCCCGACCAAGCCGCCCTGACCTTCTCTCCGATGGAGGCGGCAATGTCGATGCCGTCATGAAACGTTCCAAACGGCTCAATGATTTTCCCTCGCAGCGGCCAAAGGAAGCGGCTTCTTCCCAAAACTGGGGGATTTCGATAGATATCCCGTCGGCCCTCTCGCCTTCTCCTTTTCTCAAGACGGACAATGAGCTCCATGAGTTTCTTGCGACGGCGGAGTATCGACTTGTTGTCCGCGTGGATGGATCCTTCCTGTTTCTTGAGTTGCGCGATCTCCGTTTTTATGTGTTCCATCTTTGTAGTCAGTCCCGCCTCCTCCGCCTGCTGCCGCTTGAGAAGAGAAACCTCCCTCTTCTCAAGATCTTTCAGCTGGCTTCGGCTGCCTTTCAGATGATGCTCCTTGTGACGATATCCATGCACAAGGGAGGAAAGATGCTGGGACTGATCGGAGAGCACATAGGAGTGGACAACGCTTTCCGGAACAATGTCTACGCCGTCCATCCGGGAGAGGGCCTGCTCGGCCTTTCGGGAGAGGAGAACGCTCTCAAGGGAGCCTTTCTCCCGGAGATCCGCATCGACAATTGTGTCAAGCCTGTCAATGGCATGCTGGACCCTCCGAATGGCCTGCTTGTCGCGAATCTCCCGTATCTGGAGACGTTCGATCTTCAGGTGAAACTCTTCGGACAGAACCTTGAGGGAGAGGATCTTTTTTTTGAGTTTATGACGACGTCCCCGGACCAAGATGATTTGGTGCTTGTTTTCAAGGAGGCGTTTTTTGAGCGCGGTCATCTCTTTTTGTCTTTTTTCCAGCTGGCGATCAATGGATGTTTCATCCGCGAGAGACAAAGATGTCGAGTGAAAAAACGTGAGAGAGCAAAAAAGAAAAAAGATGAGCATCCTCAACGTTCGGCTTGAATCCATCCATTGACGGGGAGACAGGGAAGATTCACCGGGAGATCCCGTCTTCACCGAGAAGAGTCTCCGTGGCTTTGCGGCCTAGAAGAGAAGAGGGCAGCGATGACTCCCCCCCCCAAGCCTCCGAGCAGCGAGCCCACAATGAACAGGAGCCACAATCGTCCCCCAAAAGGGATCGGAAGCGGAAGAGCCGTTAAGGGAGAGAAGGGTTCAGGAAAAAGAACATTTTTGAGGGACCAGGCGAACAAGAGAACGATGAGGGAGGAGGTGCCTCCCATAAGGACAGAAGAAAAGACTCTCCGGAAAAAGGACGGTGGCGTCCGCCTTCGAGGAGTCGATTCGATCTCAGGACGAGAAGGGTCCGTCCGAAAGGTCCCGGTCCGAGGGAAGGATTCTGCCCCCTCTCCCGAACGGGAGAGATGGCCAAGACGGGCGACAAGGGGGGCTCCCACCACACCCCAATAGAGGGAAAGGGAGAAGGCCGACATGAAAAGGACAAGAAGCAATCCTTTTCGAAGCTGGAAAGAAAGAGACATGAGGGAGTCCACCCGTGAGATCCAGTCCGGACTGTAGACAATGTCCTGAATCCTGGCGTCATTATGGACAACCTGGGAGATGGAACGCACCATTTCGGAGAGACTCACGGGAGTCCCGTCAGGGGCTTTTCCCGGGACAAGCAAGACAGAGAGTACGCGTTGTCGCGTCCGACGTTCTGTCGGTCCTTGACCGGATTGAATCGGCATGGGAGAGACATTTCCAGCGCCCACAATCTTTTCAAGGGTCACTTGAAGTCCCGATGCCTCCTTCTTCGGAGGAGGCCGATCAAAGACAATCAGGAGATGGGCCGAGGATGCGTCCCGGATTCGCATGGCGTCAAGAATCGTATAGGTCGAAAATGTCCAAAAAATCGACAGAAGGAGAAACGAGGAAAAAAGGAGATGGGCAAGGACGAAAGAAAGGGATCGAAAAGAGGTCGGATCGGAGACACTCTCCGGGCGACCGACTGAGAAGGAGTCGGTCGCCCCCTCAACGCTGGATATCTTATGGGATGGATCAGAATTCATAGGGATTTTGCCTGCGTCAGTAACTTCCGGCAAAAGAGGGGCCGATGGTGGGGAGAGAGTCCAAGGCGGAGAATGGCGTTTCGGTGCTCCTCCGTGCCGTATCCCTTATGCTTTGCAAAGCCGTATCCCGGAAAGAGCGTATCAAGCTTTTCCATGTAGGAATCCCGGGCAACCTTGGCCACAATCGACGCGGCTGCAACGGAGAGAACGGTTCGATCACCGCCCACAACGGTCCGCTGCTGGCTCTCCACCCCCGGAATTTTGTCGCGTCCATCAACGGCCACGCAAAGCCGGGGATCTTTCATCAAGGAAGGCGGGAGTTGCCGCAATGCCCGATTCATGGCCAAAAATGTTGCCTGCCGAACATTCAGTTCATTGACCTCATCAACACTGGACCATCCGAGCGTCACATGAGCGGCCTCGCTATGGATCAGACGGGAAAGCTCATCACGTCTGTCTGGAGAGAGGCTCTTTGAATCGGCAATCCCCCACTGGGAGAGACGAGACACCGGTGAAAAAAAAACCACGCATGCTGCCACAACGGGGCCCGCAAGAGGGCCTCGCCCCACTTCATCCACTCCCACAACAAGAGCCATCGTCCCCCCAGGAGACAGGAGAGAATCCTCCCAGGAGCCATCGGGAAAGGGAAGAGAAGGGAGAGAGCTATTCCTCGTTCTTGACCTCTTTGAGACGAGCAGCCTTTCCCTTCTTGTCCCGAAGAAAATAGAGCTTGGCGCGGCGGACACGACCCGAACGAACACGGTCAACCTTGATCACCTGGGGAGAGTGCAGGGGGAAGGTTCTCTCCACTCCCACACCAAAGGAAATCTTGCGCACGGTCATCATGGACCGGGTCCCGCCCCCACGAAGTCCAATCACAACACCCTCGAAAACCTGAATGCGCTCCTTTTCCCCTTCAACGACCTTGCTGTGCACCTTAACAGTGTCTCCAACACTGACCTTAGGGGTGGTTTCCTTCATGAATAGTTGTTCGATCTGGTCAAGAACCTGCATCATACACCTCGTTTTCGCCATCCAAGATGACGTGGTTAAACGGAAATCCCCGACTGGGCCTCTCCGAGGTCGGGACGAACTTCCTGTTGTTTTTTCCGGGCGAGAGCCTCCCGGAATGATTTGATGGCCTCATGGTTTCCCGACAGAAGAACGGGAGGAACCTCCCGTCCCCGAAAGACCCGGGGGCGGGTATATTGTGGAAAGTCGAACGAACCGTTAGAAAATGTCTCGTTCTGCGGAGAGTCTGAATTGGACAGGACTCCCGGAATGAGCCGCACCACCGCATCGACCATGAGGGAGAAGGGCAACTCCCCCCCCGAGAGGACATAGTCGCCACATGACCATTCTTCAAAGGGATAACTGTCGAGAATCCTTTGGTCGACCCCTTCATAATGACCGCAAAGAAAAATCATCGGCCGAGAATCTTCCGACCAGGACTTTGCCACCGGCTGGACAAAGACCCGTCCCTGCGGGGAGGGATAAATAAGTCGCGGAAGCTTCCCGTCCGAAAGGGTTTCCAGTTCGGAAATCGCCACATCCAGCGCGGCTGAAATCGGCTCGGGCTTCAGGACCATGCCGCCGCCGCCCCCGAATGGGTAGTCATCAACGGAATGGTAGGATCCGATGCCAAATGAGCGCAGATCCCAAACATGATACTCTACAAGACCTTTTTGTCGAGCCCTGTCAGGGATGCTGGTGCCGAGCACGCTCTTCAGCATCTCGGGAAAAAGGGTGATCACCCCGATGTGCCGACAATGCTCCAACGGACGAAGACCTCCCTGTTCCCCCTGTCGACTTTGGGAACGAGCTCCAGAACAAAGGGACAGAGCACTTCCTGACCTGTTGCTGTTTCTATCGCGAGAAGATCCTGTCCTGGCCTGTCATAGTATCCGCTGATGAGACCGACCGTCTGCTCGCTGTCGCAATCCCGAACGATAAATCCAATAAGATCGTCGAGTCTTTCGGTCTCTGGATCATCAGGAACCCAGTTATCCTCTCCCTCCCAGAAAATCTCCCACCCTACGATTTCGCGAAGAGACTCCGGAGAGTCGAAACCTTTCCATTTGACCAGAAGAGATCCCGACTTGTCCACCGCATCTTCAAGAAGAAGCGAGCGACTCCGGAAGGTTTGGCCCCCACCTCTGACAGAAGTTCTCAAGAGAAAGGTCTGACCGACATCCCCATAGAACCGATCGGGGTTGTCCGAGAGAAGATGAACGCGTCCATAGCCGACAACCCCAAAGGATCGACCCATCCGACCCACAAGAAGGGGAGCCCCCTTGGAGTGTTCCTCTCTCAGAATCGTTGTGTCTCCCCTAGGATTTGGACGCGGCTCTCTTGATCAGACGGGCCACGGTATCCGTGGGAACGGCTCCATTGGAAACCCAGCTGTCGACCTTTTCCTGATTAATGCGTAGCTCGCCTTCGGACTGTTGGGGAGCATAGGTTCCCACCACCTCGATAAACCGTCCATCCCGAGGCATACGGGAATCGGCAACGACAATCCTGTAAACCGGCATCTTCCTGCGACCATGCCGGGCGAGTCTGATATGAACAGCCATGATTTCTCCTTACATTTCTCCCGATCCTGGAATCAGGAGCCTGTTGTGATTGTCAAAACGGAAACATCGACCTTAGTGATCGGCTTCCTTTTGTCTTGAGGGCCGTCTTCATCATTCGACGGGCCTGGTCGAACTGGCGCAGAAGCTGGTTGACCTGCTGCACACTTGTTCCTGACCCTTGCGCAATTCTTTTTCTGCGATTTCCATCAATGAGATCCGGATTGGCACGTTCCTTCTTCGTCATCGAAAAGATCATCGCCTCGACACGCTTGAGCTCTGCCTCCATGACGCCCATGTCGATTTTCGCTTTTAGCGAGGCGGCGCCGGGGATCATCCCCATCAGGTCGTCGATGGAACCGATCTTCTTCATGCTCTGGATTTGCTGCAGGAAGTCGTCCAGATCCATCTTGCGCTTGCCCATCTTGCGGGCAAGAGCTTCGGCCTCGTCCTGGGAGACAACATTCTTGGCCTTCTCAAGGAGGGTCTGGATATCCCCCATTCCAATGATCCGAGAGGCCATGCGGTCAGGGAAAAAGGCCTCAAGGCGATCGAGCTTCTCTCCCATCCCGACAAACTTGATCGGTTTCTTGAGGACCTGTCGGATCGAGAGAACCGCACCGCCACGGGTATCGCCATCAAGCTTGGTGAAGACCACACCATCGACCCCGATTTCCTCATCGAAGGTCTTGGCAACGCCCACCGCCTCCTGCCCTTGCATGGCATCCACCACCAAGAGGCATTCCTTGGGAGAATAGAGGCGACGAAGTTCCTTGAGCTCTCCCATCAGGGCCGAGTCAACCGTGAGACGCCCTGCGGTATCCACAATCACGACTTCATACATTCCCTCAATCACACGACGCTTCACGAGGGGGTAAAGATCGGAAGGGCGGGTGGTCCCGTCAGGAGGAAGAAAAACGGGAACGCCAATCTGTTCGCCCAGAACCTTGAGCTGATCAATGGCCGCCAGACGGGCCAGGTCACTCGCCACAAGAAGAACACGCCGGTTCTGTCCCTTAAAGTGCAAGGCCAGCTTTGCTGCGGTGGTCGTCTTTCCCGACCCCTGAAGTCCCATCATGAAGATGATTGTCGGCGGCTTTGAGGCAAGGGCGATGGTCGCACGGTGGTCCCCCAGAATATGAACCATCTCCTGGTAGACCTCGGCAATGACCTGCTGGGCGCCCGTCAGTCCTGACGTCTGAGCCTGTCCCACAAGTCTTGAGGAAAGGGCCTCCGTAAAAGACTTGACGACATCGAGGCTCACATCCGCCTCGAGGAGTGCCACCCGAATTTCTTCGAGGGTCTCCCCCACAAGCTGCTCTGTCAGCCCGCCACGCCCGGTAAGCTTCTTGAAGATTCCTTCAAGACGGCCTGTCAGACTTTCAAACATGGGGCATTACTCAGTCGGCTTGGATTTGAGCATTGCCTTCAGAATGCGGCTCTGCTTGAAGTAGGGAACCTTCTTCGAGCCGACAACCACCGAGGTTCCGGTCCGGGGGTTCCGCGCCTTCCGCTCCGACCGTGTCCTCACACGAAGAACACCGAAGTCGCGAAGCTCAACCGTATCCCCTTCGCGCAATCCTTCCTTCATCGACTCGAGGAAGAGATCAATCATGATGCGTGCATCTTCCCGACGAATTCCGGGAAACTGTCTGGCCAGTTTTTGCACAAGCTCACCTTTGGTCATGGATTCCCAACACTCCTTCCCTACCGCTTGAGAATGGATAAATGCTATCGGACCCCGGAAAACTCCGGCATGACAGACCAAAATCCGAAGGATTCCTTCCCGAGTGTTTCCCAGAGATGTCCGACCTGGGAAGACACCATCTTGTCTAAAAAGCTTTTTTCCGGAAAGCGCCGAACCACCGGCTTCCCAGAGATATGGGCCATTTTGGCGGCCTCATCAAGAGCATCGTTGTAGTCACCCAAAGAATCGACGAGATGGTTTCCAATGGCTGAGGCACCGGTAAAGACACGGCCATCCGCCAATGGTTCAATCGCCGAGACCTGAAGATGGCGGCCCTTGGCAACGTCCCGAATGAACTGGCGATGCATTTCATCCAGAACAGATTGAAGATAGGCCTTCTCTTCCGGCGTCATCGGACGAAAGGGAGAGCCGGCATCCTTGAGGGAGCCACTCTTCATGACCTCGCTTTGGACACCAATCTTTTTCATCAGATCTTCAAACTGGGCCAATTCCATAATGACCCCGATACTTCCCGTCAAAGAGCCGGGAGAGGCAATAATACGATCACAGGCAGAAGCGATATAATAGGCACCGGACGCACCCACCGTTCCGATCGATGCAATGACGGGCTTTCCTGACTTCCTCGCCTTCATCACTTCTTCATAAATATCCTGAGAGGGCACGACGGCTCCTCCTGGACTGTCAATCCGGAGAAGAATGGCCTTGACCCTCGGATCGCGCGCCAAGGCGCGGATCTGTCGGATGGGCTTTCGTGAGGAAAGAATGACGCCCGAGATGCGAACAACTCCAATCTCGGCCCCTCCCACGAGGGGAACGGAACGGCTAAAAAAGGCCGCACCTCTTCCCAAAACGAAAAGGACACCCAAGACAACCACAATAACAAAAAAAGCCCTAAAAATCTTCTTGAAGAGCATCCCATATCCCAAGGAAAAAAGAGAGAGAGGGAAGTCTCCTTCCCTCTCCGGACAACTCGCTCGCAACCCGTTTCCCTTCCGTACAATGAAACCGGAAGTTCGGGCTGCAGGCCAGGACGATCAGGATCTCAGGGGGTTAAGCCCCCTCATCCGCTCCTTTGACCGACAGGCCAATCTTTCGCTCGCCCTTGTCGACCTTGACGATACGGACCTGAAGTTCGGTTCCGACCGGGAAGAGCTGGTCTAGCCGCTCTCCGTTGGGCAAGTCGACCTCGCTGACATGAACAAGGCCCTCAACCCCCTCGGCGATTTCCACGAAGAAGCCAAAATCCATGACCTTTGTTACCTTGCCCTTCATGGACTGACCGACCTGGAAGCGCTCGGGAATATCTGTCTCCCAAGGATCGGACGCCATCTGCTTGTACCCCAGAGAAAGGCGCTGACGCTCCTTTTCAATCTTCAGGACAATGGCCTCAACCTTCTGTCCCTTCTTGAACATTTCGGAGGGGTGGCGAACATGACGGGTCCAGGAAAGATCCGAAATATGAATCAATCCGTCAATTCCTTCGTCCAGACCGACAAAGACGCCAAAGTCGGTAAGGCTCTTGACCTTTCCGGAGACGATCGTCCCGATCGGGTAGCGATCCTCAACGAGATCCCAGGGATTGGGGCCAAGCTGCTTGAGACCGAGGGAAATCTTCCGGTTCTTTTCGTCGATCTTCAGAACCTTTGCTTCGACGGTATCCCCGACGGCCATGATCTTGCTCGGATGCTTGACCTCAT
>JAPTWQ010000049.1 GCA_028064945.1 Nitrospiraceae bacterium
GTCGTGGAACAGGTGAAAAGATATGTCGAAGAACATGGGGCCGTCTCTCTTTCTATCGTCTCCTATTACGAAATCCTGAGCGGCTTGCAGTATCGGGATGCCGGGAGACAACTGAACGCCTTTCTTGCCTTTGCGTCCATTCACCGAATTCTTCCCCTGACACAAGCTGCCGCCGATCATGCCGCCCGCCTGTATGCCCTGATGCGAAAAGAAGGGACGCCCGTAGACGACATCGACCTTCTGATCGCCGGCATCGCCTTGGCCAACGGGATGGCGATCGCCACGCATAACACCTCTCATTTTGGGAGGCTCCCCGGGGTGATCGTCCAGGATTGGTCCCTATGACCGACCTCCACCAGGTCCACAAGGAAAACGTCTTCGAGAAGGAACTCGTCGAATACCTGGGGACCCATGGCTGGAAGGAAGGATCCGACACCAAATACAACAAAGAACTGGCTCTTTATCCCGAAGACCTCCTGGATTTCGTCAAGGAAACCCAACCCACTGAATGGGCCAAGTTTGTCCGTTGGCACAACAGCCACTCCGAATCCATGTTTCTAAAAAGAGTCGCCGAACAGCTCGACAGGCACGGAACACTCTTTCTTCTTCGGCATGGCTTCAAGGACCGGGACGCAAGATTCTCTCTCTGCCAGTTCCGACCCGCCCACGATGCGAATCCAGACCTCTGGACCAACTATTCGGCCAACCGACTGACCGTTGTCCGTCAACTCCATTATTCCCGGCATAACCAGAACTCTCTTGACCTGGGACTTTTCGTAAACGGTCTTCCGGTGGCCACCGCCGAACTCAAGACCGACCTGACCCAGAACGTCCGGGATGCCATCCGGCAATATCAAAAAGACCGGCTTCCAAGGGATCCTGTCGCCAAAGAAAATGAACCTCTGTTGGCCTTCAAGACACGGGCATTGGTTCACTTTGCCGTCTCCACGGATGAGGTCTTTATTACGACGCGGCTTGAAGGGGCTCATACGCGTTTTCTTCCCTTCAACCAGGGCCACGACGAGGGAGCGGGGAATCCTCCAAACCCTCACGGCTATGCCACTTCCTATCTCTGGGAGAAGATCTGGCAGCGAGACAACTGGCTCGACATTCTGGGGAATTTACTCACCATAGAGAAAAAGGAAAACGAATCCGAGGGCAAGAAGAAGATCCAGGAAACTCTGATCTTTCCCCGCTACCACCAATGGGAAGCGGTCCGGCTTCTGGTAGAGGCGGCCAAAAAGGATGCTGTGGGCCACTCCTATCTCATCCAGCATTCCGCCGGATCCGGGAAATCCAACACCATCGGGTGGGTCGCCCATCGAATGGCCTCGCTCCACAACGAGCGTGGGGAGAAGGTCTTCGATTCCATCGTGGTCATCACCGACCGGAAGGTTCTCGATAAGCAACTTCAGGAGACGATCTACCAGTTCGAGCACAAGGAAGGGGTCGTCCAGAAGATCGATGAGAATTCCGGGCAACTGGCCCAAGCCTTGTCGGAAGGAAAACCCATCATCATCACTACTCTCCAGAAGTTTCCGTTCGTGATGGAGAAAGTCGGAGACCTCTCAAAACGCCGATTCGCCCTGATCATCGACGAGGCCCATTCCTCCCAGACCGGATCGGCCGCCCAGAAGCTTCAGTCCGTTCTCTCTTCGAGCGAGGGTGAAGAAACGGATCCGGAAGAAGAACTCACATCGGAGGATGTCGTCAATCGAATCATGGCCTCCCGAAAGCGTCCGGAGAATCTTTCCACCTTTGCCTTTACCGCCACACCAAAAGCCAAGACCCTGGAGATCTTCGGCTGTCCCGGACCGGACGGGAAACCGGAACCCTTTCATGTCTATTCCATGCGTCAGGCGATTGAAGAAGGGTTTATCCTCGATGTCCTCCAAAACTATGTGAGCTACAAGGCCTTCTACAAACTGGCCCATACCGGAAAAGAGGATAAAGAAATTCCCGTAGACAAGGCTTCGAAGGCCCTTGGACGTTACCTCCGGCTCCACCCTCACAATATTGCCCAGAAGGTGGCGATCATCATCGAACATTTCCGGGAAAAGGTGCTTCCCAAAATCGGAGGAAAAGCCAAGGCAATGGTCGTCACCGACTCCCGAAAAGCGGCCGTCCGCTACAAAATTGCCTTCGACAAGTACATCGCCGAACACGGGTATCGGGATTGCCGGGCTCTTGTGGCCTTTTCCGGAAAAGTCTCCGATCCCGAAAGCGGATCCCTGGAATTCTCGGAAACCAACATGAATCCGGATCTTCGGGGACAGGATATACGCGATGCCTTCGACACCGACGACTACAGGGTTCTGATCGTGGCCAACAAGTTCCAGACGGGGTTCGATCAGCCCCTTCTCCATTCGATGTATGTCGACAAGAGACTGGCAGGAGTGCTGGCTGTCCAGACCCTCTCCCGGTTGAACCGCATCTTCCCAGGAAAGGAAGACACCTTCGTCCTCGACTTCGTGAACGATCCGGAGGAGATCCTGGAGGCCTTCAAACCGTACTTCCGGACGGCAAGACTGGAAGTACGAACGGATCCCAACCTGATCCATGAACTCAAGATCAAGCTCGACGGAACCCATGTGTATTTCTGGAACGAAGTGGAACGGTTCGCCGAAGCCTTCTTCGATCCCAAACGGACACAGGCCTCCCTTCATCCCTGGCTGAAACCGGCGGCCGACCGTTATCGGGAACTGAAGGAGGAAGAGCAGGTTCTCTTTCGAAAGGACCTGATCTCCTTTCTTCGGCTTTACGAATTCCTTTCCCAGATCGTTCCCTACAACGATCCGGATCTCGAAAAACTTTACGCTTTCGGGAGGAATCTGCTCCCCCGTCTTGCTCTCAAGGCCGATGTGGAAGCGATCGATATTTCAGAGGATGTCCGTCTCACGCATTTCCGGCTTCAAAAACAGGGAGAACGAAAGCTTTCTCTGGAAGAAGGTGAGACCCCCTATCTGATCCCCTCATCGGACGTAGGAACCGGTGTGGTCAGGGAATCCGAAACGGGAAAGCTTTCCGAGATCGTCCGAAAAATGAACGACCTGTTCTCGGGAGATCTGACCGACGCAGACCTGATCGGCTATGCCACCCATACCAAGGAAAAACTCCTGGAAAATCGGAAACTCGAAGAGCAGGCCAAGAACAATACGTTCGAGCAGTTCATCCTGGGGGATTTCGACCAGGAGTTCATGAACACCATCCTCGAGAACCACGACAGGAATCAGAAAATGTCTGGACAGGTGCTCTCAGATGAAAGGGTAAGGGAAGGATTCAGGAAACTTGTGAGACGATGGGTATACGAGGAGTTTGGAAAACGAAAGTCTAATGGAAATACCCACTACCCAAACATAGGATAGCAATATTGGTTCGATTTGTAAGGCTCTCTCTTAAAAACTCCGTCCTCACACACGTGTTCGAGCACGAGCTTGGGCTCGCTGTTCAAGTTTTGCCTTTGTTTTGGCATAAAGGTTGGTAGTAGTATTTTCGCGGTCCGCAAGTACAACAGCCAATGCGTAGGGTTCGGGGTTGTCATCTACCGTGCCCCAAGGGGTATCTTGCCTAGTGACGACAACAAACACGCGATAATTTAATCGTGGTTGTGTGAAAGTCCAACGAGAGACTTGTAATGTACTATTTTTCCGGTCGTTGTTCGACAGCCATCGGCCTAAATTTCGTTCTCCCATACCTTCTTCCCGGTTGCGCTGAAATGATCGCTCGACCTCTTCAAGATTGGTTGCAGTGACCAATGTGAACCATAGTTTGCTCATTCGATAATCGAGCCGAGTGGTCCGAACTTCTGGGCTGTATGCCAATGATACAGTGACTTCTCGTGATCGCCGTCCAGTCGACCAGAAACTATCAGGAATCGGCAGTTCATAAAAGAGACATTTATTATTGTCGATATTGTCTTCGGTTATCATGGTCACAGTTTGTTCGGTGGAACGGTATAGAGCATCATTTCCGATACGTCCATAGCCTATGAGTTGCATAAGTCGTTTTTTTCCGTCTGCATTTCCTATAGGATCCAATAACTCGCTAGAAGCTCTTGGCCACCGAGCATGTGCCCCCAACAATGAGCGTAACAGGTTGGAAGAAGCTTCAGGAATTTCTTGAGATAATCGAGCAGCTCGATGGGCTACCAAAGGCGCAGCGTAACTGGTTCCTATGGCTTCGGAAAAAAGTCGCCCTCCGACAAAATCACCACAAGTCGATATTACCCCCAAGCCATCGGGACGGATTCTTCCCCCGCTGCGCATGACTGCAAGATTTCCAGCATGTTCGACTACATCTGGCTTAATCGCTTCATTGATCGAAAAACCGCGACGACTCAGGGGAAACGGCTGATCTTCTATTGCTATAGGAAAATCCTCTATCCCATTTGGGTATCGCTGTGCATCACGTGTTGCCGTATTTAAAGCAAGACCACCAACAGTCAAGACATTGAGTGCGGTGGCCGGATCAAGTAAGCGGGCAGATTCCTCCATCAAGTAGTCTGGATAAAGGTCACGTGGATTTTCGGGTAGTTCAGATATCGGTATATTGCCGGTAGGTACGATAAATAAAACACCTAACTCGCGCGACAGCCTGTCAAGAGTGTAAGCCAACCCACGCACATGGCGTCCATCATAGACCTTGTTGAGATCCCCGTAGCTCAGGTTAAAAACTCGGCAACCGTATTGTCTATTCAATTCTATTACCGCTTCTTCAACAGATTTTTCAATGAACTCGGTTTGGTGATCTCCATTGTCCTGAAATACCTTTCCTGCGAATAGACGCAGTTGCGGCACAAACCGGCCTTGACGCAAACATTCGGCAATATCACCGTAAAGGGCCAATCCAGCTACAAAAGTTCCATGCCAATTAGGCGACTCATCATGTGGATGACGATGCGGGGCGAGATATCCTTGGGTATCTCCTACGGCTGGTGCTAGAAGTGGATGTCCGCTTGTAAGTCCGGAGTCGAGCACAGCGATTGCCGGTGCATCGGCAGGGGGAGCATCAGGAGATCTTATTTGATCAAGACTGGTCCGTAAGATCTCGATAGATATTCCGGCCCTCGGAGGGAGATCAATGGTACGTACATCCCGATGAAGGAGTAGTTTATCAGCCTGTTCCCAATTACAGCGCACTCGGACCATGATAAGAGAAGGTTGCTTGAGATCGTCAAGCCGCTCAATGGCTTGCTCTCGAATCCATCCTAAAAACGCATTCAAGATCGCATCTCGTCTATCAGAACGATCTTGTGGCCAGAGCTCAATATCGAGTACAAAAGTCGGGCTTCTTGGAAAACCATGTTGCCGAAGGGCAGAGCCCTGGCGATCATCGGATGTCCAATGATCGAAGCCTTCTAGAGCATAGAGCAATTCTGCGCGGGTAGTTCTTCCCTCCATTACAAGGCTGGTCAGACGACTTTCAAACCCTGTAAGGCCCTCTTGCGTGGCAAAAGCTAGAACAACAAATTTGTTTTCCTGACTGAGAAGTTCTACACCAGGTATGCGATTGAGGTCTGGAACCGTTTCGCCTTCCCGAAGTTGTATTTTGATAAGCGTCCGATCATCGAATCCGCCCACATCTTCTCGTTCCGCCCGTTGGAGAGCCGAAGTTAGGCTCAGACGAAGAGATTCCCCAAATGCTCTAGGGTTCTCTGGACGAAAACGTGGACGTTTATCTTGGCGTCGGTGCCGATCAGTTAGGGATATTTCACGCGAAAAACGCAGATGTTCATATGGCATACTTCACTCCCCCGATTTTATTCTTTATGCCGATATTCTCGTGCCAATGAAGCATCCAGATGTGTCGTTTCCAGAAATTCGCGACCCGTCAAAATCATATCTTTCACAGCTCGGCGCAGAACACGCTCGATATCGGCATGGGAGAGTCCTTTGAACACTGAAGCAATATGAGCATCCTCAATGTCAAAATTACGACGAACCCCTGAGAGTTTCAGTCCCAATAGACGCTTGATCTGTTCTAGGTTGGGCATTTCGAACCGGACGACTTCGTCGAAACGTCTCCATACAGCATGATCTAGCAAGGAATCGTAGTTCGTGGTTGCTATAAGGATGCTTTCACCTCGATAGCTATCCATCATCTGCAATACGGAATTGACTGATCGCTTGAGTTCGCCGTGATCGGCCGAATCCCCCCTGTCTTTAACCAAAGCGTCAAACTCGTCAAATAATGCCACGACAGGAGACTTGGTAGCATAATCAAATACCTTCCGGAGATTGGCTGCTGTTTCGCCTAAAAAAGATGAAATTACCGAGTCCAAACGCACAAGCACCAATGGCAAAGATAAATTGTGGGCAATAACTTCTGCCGCTAATGTCTTACCGCAACCAGGGGGACCACAAAATAGCAGTTTTCGAGCAGGTTGCAATCCATAAGATAGGAGCACATCCGCTCGATTGTGTTCGATAAGGATTTCATCGATCACAGATTGAGTCGTATCGGACAAGATGATGTCTTTTTCCTCACGAACAGACGGACGCTCTTCCAACAAAACTAAACCGTTGTCCTTGTTGGCCGGCATTTCACTGATAATCGAAAGTTTTCGAGCAGACGGACCAAAATTTGCCTGATCACCATAGAGAAGGCGCTCTAGATCATTGGCAAGTAGATGGTGGTTTTTCTCACGCTCTTCCTTGATTACGGCTTCCGATGCCACACGAAAAGCAGCTAGGTCACCACGAATTCCTGATTTGATGATCTGTCTCAGAATCTTTCCACTAGCCATCGCACCCCCTCTTTAATGGATACATCATTTTAGCAACGCTTTACGGATAAGTAACCCCTTCCCTCTGTTTGTTCAGATTTATTTTATGGGTTAAAATTGTTTGCTCTCTTTCCACATTACACGTTAGATTCTTGTATCGAATCATGATTCGATTTGTCTCTTCTGAGCTTCCCACCGTTTTTCCTGGGCCGTCCTGATCTCCTTCCTGTATCGACTTTCGGCCTCTTTCAGGAGCTTGGCGACGACCTCCGACCCTGTACACCCCCATGCCTCCCGGAGATCCTCCAAAACGAACTTGTTTGCCAGCGTGAGGGAAAACTGCATCAGCTTGAGAGCCTTCCCCCGTCGATAGCTTCCCGCCGCTTCCGGGAGGCCGTGGCCCGGTCGCTGGCCGACTTCCACACCTTCTTTCTCCCCAGGTTTTCCCTGCAACCCTCCCGAATTTGGCGGAAAAACGACGCTTCCGCACCTCCGCATTCTTGGGGGTCATCTCGATCCCCCGCCTCGTCGGCAATCCGGTTCAATTGGTCCTCGACCATGAAAATCCGTCTGGGACGGATTTTCATGGGTCTTCCTATCGCCCTCCCTTTCACATTCCCATCTCCATCCCTCCACGTTCCGGCTCGTATTCCCGCTCTCTTTCTCGTTCCGCAGGCCCTCTCCCTTCGTTCTCGATCTTTCGCTCCGTGGAAAGATCTTCGCTCCGGCCCTCCGATCTCCCTGGGACTTCTTTCCCGATCATCCGTTCTTCTTTCCTTTCTTTTTCGTCCAGGACCTCGAAGTCCAGAACGTTCATCTTCTCGTTTTTTCGGATCGAGGTGAGAAGGGACTTGACCTTCTCCAGCCTGCGATCATCCTGTTCTTCCTGACCCTTCCGTCCGCCGAGTTCGACCCCGAAATGTTCGTCGAGAAATTCCCGGCAGACATCGAAATTCTTGTTCCAGTCTTCCGGAAGTTCAAGGCCCGGCTTGGAGGCCTTGATCCGCTCGACGAAATCGATCATCTTGTCTGTGGGTGCCAGTTCGATCCCCTGGTTTTGGACCATTCTGTCGAGCTGGTCCTCCGTCAGCACGATCCGCGTGCCGTCCCGGTGGCGGGTCAACTGGACATAGAGAGCGTTCAGCCCCATCCCCGTGACCAGGTTCGAGGAAAAGTCGACGGTTTCCCCCTGGCTCTTGTGAATCGTGATCGCGTATCCGTAGTCGATCTGCGCATAGTCCCTCGGATCGAACCGGACCTCCGACCCCTTGTCCATCTTCACGGTGAAAACGCAGTCCTTCCCGTCGCTCGTCACGTCGATCTTCGTCAGGGTCCCGGTCTCCCCGTTCATGACCCCCATCTTCTTGTCGTTCTTCTTGAAATAGAGCCGGTCTCCGGCCTGGAATTCCCTCTTCCCTTCACTGTTCCCGTCCCGGTCCCGGACGGTCGTCTCGACCCGGGGCCCGGTCAGGAAATCCCCGATTTCCTCTCGAACTCGGGCGTTCAGTTCGGCCACGTCGGCCCTCTTGTACGCGGTGAGCAGGGTTTTGGTCGGGTCTTCGGCATTGAATCGATCCAGAAAGCCCTCGACCGTTTCTTTGATCGCCTCGTTCCGGTCCCGGACGATCGTGATCATGCCGGCGTCGAGGTACTTCTGGAGCCCTTCCGCAATCTTCCCGGCCCGGATCTCCCGACTGGCGTCCTTCTGCCAGCCCTGACGCTGCCGGCGGTTCTCCGTCAACTCGGCCCACCCGAGTTCTTGCTTGAGGGTCTTGAAGGGATTCCCGGCGGCAACCGGAGGCACCTGAGATTCGTCTCCGACCAGCAGGAGCTTCGCCCCCGCCTTTTCGGTCTCCCGGATCAGGCCGGCCATGAGCCGCGTGTCGTTCATGGCCGCCTCGTCCACGACGACGACGGTCTTTTCCGTCAGACTCTTCGTCGGGGGAACCGTCGTTCCGTCTTCCCGCTCGTATCCCCGGAGATCCCGGAGAAGGCTCGCGATGGTCTGGCTCTTGATGGCGGTGTCCTTTTCGAACCCCGCGGCCTTCTTTCCCTGAAGACTGGCCCCGACGACTTCGAACCCGGAGGATTCCAGGGCGTACCGGACCGGGACAAGGGCCGTGCTCTTC
>JAPTWQ010000040.1 GCA_028064945.1 Nitrospiraceae bacterium
TCCGACTCGCTCCAACCCCAGCCCTTCCGTGTTGGGAATCCGTCCGGTCGCCACCAGCAAGGCATCGCCTTTCAGGCTTTCCTTTTCGAGATCCACGTGAAAGAAGCCTTGTCGGTGCTCCACGGACCGGGGAACGGTGTTCAGAAGGACCCGAATGCCCTCTGCCTCCAGATACGTTTGCAATTCCTTTCCGAGGTCCGGATCCATGCGTTTGAGAAGTTGGTCCCTACGTTGAATGACGGTGACCTTTGCCCCCAGACGACGATAGGACTGCCCCAGTTCGAGCGCAACAAATCCCCCTCCCACAATGATCAGATGGTCCGGGATCTTCCCCGAAAACAAAGCTTCGGTCGAGGTCCAGAAAGGCGTCGACGCGAGACCGGGAATGTCAGATGTCGCAGGACGGCTCCCCGTCGCGATCAGGACCCGGTCGGCGTCAATGACCGTTTCGGATCCGTGGGGATCCTTGACCAAAAGAGTGCGGTCGTCAATGAATGATGCGGATCCCTCCCTCAGAGTGATGGAAGGATACTCTTTCAGGAGCTGGATATATTTTTTTTCGCGAAGTTCGAGAACTCGCGTCTCCAGCTGGATCTTCAGAAGATTCGGATCCCTCCGGATCACATCCGACACGATTCCCAGGAACGGTTGCGAAAGAGGTTCGTAGGCGTGATGAGCCTGGCGAATCAGGATTTTGGATGGAACGCACCCGACGTTAACACACGTTCCTCCCACGGTTCCCCGCTCGACCAGGGTGACGCGGGCACCGCCTTCGGCCGCCCGGATCGCCGCCGCAAACGCTCCTGACCCCGCACCAACGATGGCCACATGGAGGTTCGACTCCCCGGAGGCAGGACTCTTCGGAGGGATTGTGCGGTTTTTCGCCCCTGTCTCTTCCAGATCGTAGCCGGCGTGACGAACGGCCTCCCGAAGAAAAGGGAAGGAGACATCTTTTTTAAAGTCGACCTCACCGGTGCGCTTTTCGAATGAAACGCGGGCACCCAACACGTCGGGAATTTGATGGAGAATTTTTTCCACGGTCCGGGCGCAATGATCGCATGTCATGCCTTGAACTTTGAACGTCATTGATTTCATAGAAATACCCCCTTATTCAATGAAAGATAGGTTGTTTATTGCATTACTGGTGGTTTGTCATCGGAATTCGAAAGCGTTCTGACCGAAAGGAGGGAAGAGGGATATCCGGCATCCCCGGTGGCTTTTTCGAGATCCCCGATCCGGACCTTTTCCTTCTGGATCCAGACCGTGGCCGTTTTTGACTCAAGACTGGCCCGAACCCGAAGAACACCTGGAAGATTCTCGAGAGATCTCCTGACGGTCAACGGACACAACTCACAGTGCATCGAGGGAATCGACAACCGGACTTCTTCCACCACCGATCCCGCGGCCAACGCCGCCGAAGTAAAGCCCAATGCTACAATCGACCACAACAGAACAACAAAGAGAGAGAGCCGACGCATCTTTATTCCTCCTCATTCATGAAACAGCCACGACGCATACCACGGGAAAGTGAGGAGCAAAAAGCTCAAGAGCAGAATGCTCCATAAGAGCCTGTATGTTCGTTTGACGGGTTTTGCGCAAAAGCTTCCTGTTGTGCAGCTCCGGGATTTCCGAAAGAACGCGGACCAGACCCCCCAGCCCAGAAAGAGAAGGGAGAGCGCGACAAACCAGGGCCGCCAGGGATCCAGGGCCGCCAGCCGGCTGGCCCAGGCCCCTCCAAACCCTAAGGAGACCAATAAAAGAGGACCAACGCAACAGGCGACGGAAAGAATCGAGGCCAGAAAACCGGCCGCCAAGGGAACCTGCCCGCCAGGCTCCCTTCTCTGTTTTATGAGCATTTTTCCTCCCGTTTCAAGGACAACCGCCATCTGTTTTGTCCCTTTCGATGTGAGCCCCCTCGGGAACACAAACTGCCGGTTGTCTGAATTTTCGAACGAGATCGGTTCCCGTCAGGATCAAAAGTCCGACCAGACCGGCATACATGGCCGGATGGTAGAATTTCATCCCGAGCGGTATGGCTAGGGCGGTTAACAGATATCCCGCCAGAAAAGAACCGTTCCGGTGGCTTCGGTAGGATCGCCAGGCTCCCCAGCCTCCCAAAAGAAGGGAACCAACCATCAAAGGGAAAAGGAGGTGTTTCTTGATCAGGACACCCAGGCCGATTGCCCCGACAAAAGAGAGAATAGCGGGAATTCCGGCGCAGCACAGGACTGCGAAAAGCGTCACGAACGCCGCTCCGATTCCCACTCCCACCCCTGTCGCTGGATTTTTAGATGAAAGATCCGACCGGGGAGGTGTTTCCGTTGTGTTCTGCTCCATTGTTTCTTCCTCCAAAAAATGAATCTGCCAATGATGACGGTCCGTCTTGTTTCCCTTTTCCATTGGCTCTTGGGGCCAAGGCCCGACGCCTGCGGTGAAATGAACGTTTTTGAAATTCCTCAAATGAACTATGAAGATCATGCTACACCCTCGACCTAAGGCGAGGGTCAAGTCCTTTTTTTCCGTTTAATCTTCTCCCGAACAATTCTTTTCTGATACAGGTATGATTCACTATTCCAGACCATTTTCAACTCCAGCCTTCTCTTCCTTCGATGGCTAAAAAACGGGAGATGCCGGGTCCGTAAAATCGATCGGGTCTTTTTCTTGTGGCAGCTCCGGATCCTCCGCCGGGTCTGTCTGAACCCAAAAAGAGCTCTTGTGATCAGTAATCGAAAAACACCCCCACGGAAAGATACTGCTCCCTGGTGAACAGGAGATCCCCCATCGGAGAATATCCATTATAAAAATCGATGGCCGGCCGGATCTGGAAATAGGATCCCGGACGGTGAAACAGGAGGCCCGTCTGAATGTCCTCATTCAGGAAAAATCCGTTGATGCCGCGCGATTCGAGGTTGAAGGCGGCATAGGCGCGTCCGTTCTGACCGAAAAGGCGTTCCAGAGGGTCGGTGTACAGTTCGAACCCTGTGATTCCGACAAGCCCATCCGCAAAAGAAGAATAATAGCCAAGAGAGACAACCCGATAAGCTCCTCCCCCGTAGATCCGGATATTGGGAGTGATATCGTAGGAAGGAATGACCTGAAGCGTTTCCTGTCCGAAGTCGGAGAGTTTGTTCAGATGGGAAAGCTGGGTGAAGTTGTACCCGGTGTGTGAACTTTCGTGGTAGAAGAACACGCGGGCGGACCACTTCCCCCACCGGACGGTGATCGGAAGGCCAATCACATAGTCAGCGTCGATCAGGTAGGTCGACGTACCGAAGAACCCGAATCGATTGAAGGCGGCACCCATGACACCGACTTGGAGCGCTTTATTGACTCCTTCCGTGGGGGATTCGAACCGGGCGATCCCGAAATCCCCTCCGAACGTCCCGTTGAACTGCCCGTATCCATTATTGGAAACGCTGAAGAACTGGACCGCGGACGTCGGTTGCCGGGGATCGGCAAGGAGAGGGGTGAAGACATCCTGGGACGGAAAAAGGATCGTCCGGACTCCGGCCCGGGAGGATTGCTCCGTCGACGTTTCCGGATCCGGGTCCAGAGTCACGTTGGCGGGGGGAGCGGCGGCCGCAAGACAGACCTCTCCTTCCAGAAAAAGAGATGTTCCCATAAAGAAAAACATAGACAACACAAAAATGAAAATACCCATAAGGCAAAAATTTCCCCTCTATTAAGGATATGGAGTGTTGTTGAAGCTTTTTCGGGAAACGTCTTTCAGGGATTAGTCGGAAAAACACGCTTGCCTTTACAGGCTGTTGTTTCCATCCGACAGGATTCTTCATTCCGGAGGTCTGTGGAACGTTTCGCCCACGGCAAGAATCTTTTCATTGCCCATTCTTCCCACACTCTCTTGCCGGTGCCAGTCATCCGGAGCGGTGACCAGAGAAAAGATTTTTTTGCCTGTTCGAGCGATCGCCCAAAAAATCCGTTTTCAGAAAAAGAAGGTCGTCCCGATTTTCGGTCCCCAAAACATCTCGACGAGGGAGCAGTACAGGAGATTCATCGAAAGGAACACCGCCCGGTCCGGCTGGATGAAGTATTCTCCCCCCACCTCTCCCCGATAAAAGACGGGCGCTACGGGAGTGGTTGTAGCGTTGTAGGTACGGGCACTCCCCAGGGGCCAGAGTGCGGCGAAATTGGAGAAGCCCCCCCAGGAGCTCCAGCGATCCTGGACAAAGGCCCGAAATCCGAGAACGGGAACCGGAATGGATCCGAGAAACGCCGCGTTCGGGACAGACGGATTTCCGTTGTTTCCGGGAAGGAAATCCTGGACGATCTCCCCTCCTTCAAACAACAGCCCTGTGGTCAGCGTCCCTTCATGAATCGCGCCCCCAATACCTCCCTGGAACGACTCCAGGTTCCCCGAAACGGTCCCTTTTTCGCTGCCCGGATTCGGCGCATAGGTTGCAGAGACGGAGGGGATCTGGATCAGACCGATATTGACGTCGGTCACAAAGGCCCAATGGGAGGTTTTTTCAGGAGAAAGAAAAAAGAGACCGCCGACAGATTCGAAGAGACCGGAACCCTGGGCCTGATTTCCGAATTTGTCGTGGAGCGAGGTTTCATTGAGACCGACACCACCCGAGATTTGCTCCTGAAAGGGGGCCGGAGCTTCCTGAGACAATTCAGCCGCTTTCCCGACAATGGAGTTAAGGAAGATCGTCAATGCCACGACAATAAAAACCCAGACCCACCTTGACTCCTTGATCCGTGCCATGTGGTTTTGCCGAAGTCTGTCTGTCCTGTGCCCCAGGATATCGGGCTCTTTCCGGACGGGGACCGGATCATGGTGTACCGCCGGATCGATCCATGGTGTTTTCCACCCCGACGCGAGGAAATCAGTAAAACACATGAGACGTATGCCGATGACACCGGGGAGTCCAAGATCCCTGGGAACGTGACGACTCCCTCCTCCCGAATCCGCCGAATATGTCATGACGTTCGTGAACCGGTCAAAAAGTGAGTGGTATGCTGCCGGGCTTCCTTCAACAGAACCACTGCGTGGGATGCGGAGCGTTCCCGGGGTGGCAACCGGTTCAAATAATCGTTCAGGACATTCACGGCGTTGGAGGTGTGTCCGGTCCAGAGAAGCGTGACGCCATGAAAATAAAGACCGAGGGGAACGAGAAGGCGCCCTTGCAAGGTATGGGTCAGGAAGTTTCTTTCATCGTCTTTCAACGCAGGCTTCGGGAATCTCTGGACCCTCTTCAGAAGGACGTTCATCCGGCGATTCCCCCGATCTTCTTCCCGCTCCTCTCTCAAGCGGTCGAGGAGATGCCGGAATACCCGAAAGGACCGTTGTGCACTGGCCAGATCCCCTTGCCTTTGTTCCACAATGGCTGTCAGGTAAGGAAGCAGGATATGCTGACTGTCGGAGATTCCGGGCGTTTCCTTCAAAAAAACGGATAGGGCTTCCCTGTTCTTTCCTTCTTCCATGAAGGCGAGCCCCAAAAGATAGGCGTTCCTGAAATTGGCGTCGTCCTCCGCTGTTGCGAAAAGAAGGCGACATGCCCGATCTCCCTGGCCGTCTTCGAGCGCCATCTTCGCCAGAAGACGGCGGGATGCCGGATCACCGGAGGCGGTCCATTCGTCCTCGGCCACCCGGAACTCACCCCGATCGTTGGCGAGACGGCCCAGCAGTTCATGTCTCTTCGATTGGTCCGAAATGAGGTGCGCGAGAAAGTCGGCACGCTCCGGCTTGTGGTGGAGCAGGGCGATGCGGGACAGGGCATAGGCGGCGTGGTCCTCCGGTTCATCGCCAGAATTCCTGACCCACCGGGACAGGTCGCTTTTCCAGTGAATTCGTTCGAGTTCACGCCGGTTTTTGGTCAGGGTATCATCGAGAAGATACGGAGGGGAGCCGAACTCCAGAAGACCATTCTGATCGGTGTTCAGGGGGCCCTTTCCGGTCCACTCACGAAGGCCACGGGAACCGGCCACTAACATTCCCCAGACCTCCGGCGGAGTGAGTTTGAGGCGGTCGAAATCGGCCCTGACCGGGAGGGACAGTCGGGACCGGGACCAACGGTGAAGGGGGAACCGGCTTCCGACAAGCAGAAGATCTCCCTGGGCCAATTGAAAGAGAAGGGCGTGCGGATAGATGTCCAGAAACGTGCGAATTTCCGCTTTCAAAAGACGAGAAGGGAGGCCATAAAGAGGCAACCATTGGGCAAAGAGACCGCCCGGGGAGAGATGGCTTTTGGCTGTCTGGAAAAATTCCCGGGTGAAAAGCCGTGAAGGACCGCTCATCCAGGGATTCGAGGGTTCGGAGACGATGACGTCAAAAACTTGCCGGGTATAGGACAGGTAGTGACGCCCGTCATCCAGGACAAGATGGAGGCGCGGATCCTCCAGTGCCCCCTGATTGGAATCCCGGAAGATTTGGGCGGCTCTGACGACCGCCGGCTCAATTTCGGCAACCGTCAGTTTTTCTACAGACGCATGTTGTTCTACGGCACCTGCCGTCACACCGCTGGCCAGGCCGATAACCAGCACGTGCCGGGAAGAAGGTCGGAGAAGAAGGGGAATATGTCCCGACAGGATTTCGGTGTTCATGTCGGCTCCGGTCGACGCATCGACCTTGCCGTCGACGGCGAGGAGACGATAGGGAATCAAGCCCAGACTGGGGCGCTCGACGACCGAAACCGTTGTCTGGATCCCTTCCCTGTAGTAGAGGAGGCGGTAGGAAGAAAGGATCTGGCGGAGGGGAACACCCTCCTGAAGAAGGTTCCAATAAACGGGGGCTTCCCGATAGATCCCCGCCGTCATCAGGAGAGGATGCCAGGACGGGGCGAAGAACAGAACTAGCCCCATGATTCCGCCCGCGATCAATGTTCCCGCACGCTGTCGTGGGGATTCCCTGAGGCCCATGGCAAGGATGGCGCCGACTCCCAAACCGATGAGTCCCAGAAATTCAACCGACCCTTGCAGACCGAACCGGGGAACCAGGATGGCGGGGATGACCCATGCCCCGATCATATTGCCAAAGCCCAGCGCGGCATAAACATGGGCGGCGGGTCGATCGGGCGATTCGCCGTCGCCCTTGAGCAACCGGACCGCCACGGGAAAAAGAGCTCCGAAAAGAAAAAAAGACGGGAACAGGATCAGGATCGCCATGCCTCCGTTGGCGGCCAGGGTATCCGGGTAGGAAAAACCAAAAGTTCCCAGCCATTCCAGAAGAAGGGACGGCAGCCTTTGAAAAATGGAGAGGGCCAGGATACAGGCGATCAGGACCCCCAGTTCCATATGCGCCAGCACCAGTCGGGGAGACCGGAGGCGGTCCACATGGGCCGAGACCCAGGAACTTCCCGCTGCAATCCCCAGAATGGCGACGGCAGTGAGGAGCGAGAACGCATAGGTCGAGGATCCCGTCATAAGGACCAGGAGGCGGGTCCACACGATTTCGAGTCCCAGGGAGACGATTCCCGAAACACCCAGGAGAACAAGGACCAATGTTTTGTCGGGCTGCCGGACGGGAATCGTGTATGGCAGGGTTGTTTCTGCGTCGCAAACACCGACCCGCTCCCTCTTTCCGGATCTTCGGGACAGAGCGAAGAACCCCAGAATGCCGGCCATGAGATTGAGACTGACGGCAATCAACAATGTTCCGTTCATTCCCAGGCGGGGGAGAGTTGCAAAACCCGCCAACAGGCTTCCCGCGACCCCTCCCAGGGCATTGACTGCGTAGAGAATCCCGGCCTTCCCGGAGGAACGGGACGGGTTCATCGTCGCCAGCAGAAGGGGAAAGGTGCTCCCCATCAAAAATGCGGCCGGGCCCAGAAAAAGAGCCCCCATCCCCAGATTCAGAAGATCCTGGAGGACGGGAACGCCCTTCAGGAGGGGCCAGACCGCGGCATATAGCCAGCCTCCTTCCTGGGGAAGCGCTTCTTGAAGGGTCAGGGCCCAGACGGCGATAAGGATTTCGGCCAGGGCATAGAATCGATAGGGATGACGGATCCTCGGCATCTTCGATCCTATGACCCATGATCCAAGGGCGAGTCCTCCCAGAAACGCCGCCAGAACGGAAGCGGTGGCCAGCGTTGTGGAACCGGTCAGTGTCAGGAAGGCCCGGTTCCAGAGCACTTCGTACATGAGGGCGGCTCCTCCGGACAATCCCGAACAGAAGAGAGCCACCATCGTGTCGCAGTGAAAAATAAACAGACCTTCCGTTCCTGCCGGACAGAGAACAGATTGCAAGGAATCGGATTTGTTTTCCATGGAAAGCGCGAGATCTGTCATGAAGTCCTCATGCAAGGGAAAAAAAAGGTCCGACTCTTTATTCCTGTCGATGGGGGGACAGCCCATTTCGGCCGCTTCCCCCTCATGACAGTATGGTTAACGGATCGCTTCCTTTTCGATCCGCGCAAAGACCCCGTCCAGCTGTTGGCCGAGATCACTCAGGCCGCTGTACCCTTCCAGGACGACCGAGGGTTTCCGGTAAATCACCTCCACCTTGCTGCCATGCTTCTGGACCAGGATCCGAAGCGGAACCGCCAGATACGCGGTCGGATCGTTGGCGTAAATGACCTTGCCGAACCGGGGGTGGAAAACCTCGAAACCTACGGCTTTTTGGGCATGGAC
>JAPTWQ010000053.1 GCA_028064945.1 Nitrospiraceae bacterium
TCGGCTTGGGCGTTGATGAAGGAAAATTGAGCGTCCCGGTCCGGATGATCGGCCTGCCCCGCCAGCACCTTGTCGTTGGCCTGAAGGCTGTAACCCAGCCCGTGCAGAAGCTCGCCCACTGTCGTGTGGCTGATCTCGTACCCCATGCCCCTCAACTCTCGAGCCAATGTCCGCAGACTCTTCGTCGTCCAGCGGAGCGGAGACATCGGATCTCCCCGCGTCTCGGGCTCCACCAGAGACTCGAGATCCTCAAGAAGCTTCGGAGACTTTTCCGTCAGAGGCTTGGGACCGGCTCCGGATCGTCGGATCCCCCCCGCTCCCGATTCCGGATCCGGAAACGCCTGTTCCTCCAACTCCTTGATCCCTCGTTGGATCACGATACGGGAGAGTCCCGTGATCTCCGACAGGGCGGTCACGCCTCCATGACCCAGAACCTTGGCTTCCGTCGCCGCCCACAACCGGTGCATGCGCTCGTTCAGCGTCCAGCGGACGCTTCGTAGCGCGATCGAATCTCCTGTCTTTGGCCCTCTGTCATCTTCATGGTCCGATTGTATCATCGGGCGGGCGATGTGTTCAGTAATGTGAGATTGTGTTTTATGAAAACTCTCAAAATCACGAAAGAGATAACTTTATTGTATTACAAGCCCTAAGTATGTCGGTAAACTCATAACCTCTGAATAGCTACGAGGTTCAAATCCGACGATTTATACATGGCCAGACAAGATTAACCTCATTGAATTAGACACTCTATGATCACATCAGAGTAATTCTCTCAAGTCATGAGAACTCCCGGGAAGATGATGGGTAGAATGCGAAGGTCCTTCCTTATAGGATCACCAACAAATTAGAGGAGGCCTGATGAGGTCAAGACAGTTCTAATGGTACCGATACCGCCCGTCCGGAGTCCTCGACCGGACGATTATAGCCGGGGCCGAAGGGCCAGCGAGGCGCACGGGCCCCCCTAGATTTTCGGCGTCACAAGCGGGCGGCGCAATGAAGGGAGAGGACGGAGAAGGGCGATTTGCTCACATTTCCATCCCTCCCCGCTCCGGCTCATATTCCCGCTCTCTTTCCCGTTCTCCTTCTCCAGGGGGGGGAGCCTCCATGCTCCAGCCTTCCGATTTCTCCTGAACTTCCTTCTCTCATCTCTCAGGCAGCGCTCACATGCACATCCACATGGATTCCCACTTTAGCAAGCATCTTCACCAGGGCATCAATGCTGAACTTCTGAATCTTCCCTTGAAGAAGGTCGTTTAAACGGGGCTGCGTGATTCCAAGCATTTTTGCCGCCTCTCTTTGGCTCAACTTCGATCTTTCGACAAACTTTTCAACTTCGATCATCAATCGGGACCGGATCATGAGATGTTCTGCCTCAGCCTCCGAAAATCCCAGATCCTTAAAAATATTCTCCGACCCCTCTTCCCATTCCGGATTCATGTCCGTCTCTCCTTTAAAACTATGTTCAATCTTTCCCGAGCCAACTCAAGATCCCGCTGGGGAGTCTTTTGGGTTTTCTTCACGAACGAGTGAAGGATATACAAAGTCTCCTCGAACTGTGCGACATAGATGATCCGATATTCGTTCTCCGCATGGATGCGAATCTCGCACACTGGGGCCAACCCCATGCAAGGGCTTCCAGTCTTTCGGATCGAACCCCTCCTGAAGTCGGTAGATCTGATGTCCGGCTTCTCTTTGAGCCATTCTGGAGAAATGTTGCTGAAGATCCTTTTTCGCACTCCCGACCCAAATCACTCGCTTCATAGAGAAATGATATCAAAACGAATATCTTGTTCAATGGGCCAATCAAAATGTTGGTAAAGATCTTTCAGGTAAGCTCTAGCATGAAAAATCATGAGACACTCAGAATGGAAATCCTGTGTGAACAGAAAATCAGTTCTCACAAGAAAATACCGACATCTTTGAATTGTCACGAAATGCTCTGGTATAGATCAGGTCACTCATCGGACTCAAAATCCCTCGACCGAAAGGTCATACCGGTTCGATCCCGGTCTCCGGCCCCAGTCATTCGACGGCTGTTCCGCAACGTCCCCGAAAGGGGCAGACACTCACACGCCTGCACCCGGATGCAAGAAAACGGATCAACTCCAGACAGGTCATTCATTACTCGCCTATAGAACTCAAGGTTTCAGAAAAACTCCCTTGACTCGATCGACCAGCAGGGTCGTCGTGCCAACAAGCAGAATGTCACCCAACAGGACCGAAATCGGAAGGGGCGTCAGCAGAAGATTTGTTCCTGCCAGGACAGCCACCACAAGCAGGTCCCCGACAATCGCGAGAGACAATGCGCGGGAGGGCTTTGTCATCCAGAGCGGGCCCCGCTCCCGGATCACCAGAACATTGCCGAGTCCGGTGAGGACCAGAGTCAGAAAGGCCAGTGTCTGACAGGCGCCAGGAGAGAGGTGGAGCCAGGCTCGACCGGCATAAAAGACCGAGAGTGTCAGAGACAGCCAGAGAAAGGCGATCAGAATGGCCATGGCCATAAGCCGACGGATGTTCCAGCGATTCGGGTGAACGGAAAAGCGGACATGGTCGCTCGCCAGGGACATGGTCACGAAGTCGTTCGTAAAAATGAGAAGCAGGATCATGCGGGAGTCGACAACATAGGTGTGGAACAGGAGAAGCCCCCCCGTCAGAAAGAGGGCCACTTCGAGGGTCTTCACGATTTTGTTCAAGACATAGTTCTGGATCCTGTGGTACACCTTGCGGCCTTCCTCCACCGCCTCTGCCAGCCCTCCAAGCCCGGGAGCCACAAGAATCATGCTCGCCGCCGCCCGGGCAATGTCGCTGGACTTCGCCACGGCAATCCCCACCTCGGCCTGCTTCAGAGCCGGAGCGTCGTTGACGCCATCTCCGGTCATTCCGACAATTCGTCCCTTCTTCTGCAAGATCCCCACAAGATGAAACTTGTCTTCCGGCATGACGCCGGCAAAAACCTCACAATCCATGACATGACTGTCTGCGATCGCCGTCGCCGAACAGGGCGGCAGGGCAAGATCCAGACTCTTGGCCACGGCAACGGCCGCTTCCGACGTGTCACCGGTGACCAGCCGAATCCGGATCCCAAGATTCCTAAGGGATTGGATGACCGTGGAGGTCTCCTTTCGCAGGGGATCCGAAAAGGAGAGGAGTCCGAGCATCATAAGCGGTGCCTCGGGCAAAAGATCTCCCTTGGCCACGGCAATCGTTCGCTGACCGGTCAGATCGAGCCCCAGCAGATCCTTTTCCGGAACTCCCGCCTCCGCCATAATTCCCGGAGATCCCTTGACGATCCGGAAGCTTGCCCCCCGATCCGACTCAACGACAGCTTCTGTCCGCTTGGTAGCCGGATCGAAGGGAACCAGGGAGACTCTTCGCTCCTGTCCTGATGGCTTGACCCCTCTCTTTTTCGCCTCATCAAAAATGGCCATCTCAAGAGGATCTTGTGCCGAGATATCTGACGCCGCCATGGCGGCCTCCAGAAGGTCCTTTTCAGACACTCCGGAAGAGGGGCGGAGCTCCTGGACGGTCAGCCGGTTTTCCGTCAGCGTCCCCGTCTTGTCGCACAGGAGGTCTTCCATGACCGCCGCATCCGAAATGGCGGAGAGACGTGTCACAAGGACACCCTTTCGGGAAAGAACTTCAGCAGAGAGGGAATTGGCCAGGGTAAAAGTCGGGGGAAGAGCGACAGGAATTGCCGACACAAGAAGGATGAGGACAAACGGGATGAGACTGGCCGGAGATCTCCCCGCATGAAGGGCGAGAGGAAAGAGAAGGATGGCCAGGAGAAGGTCAAAGGCAAGAAGAGAGCGAACGATCTGGAGAACGACCTCCTCGAAATGGCTTCGGGTCGTGGCATCGTGCACGAGCTTGGCGGTCTTCCCAAACGCACACCGGGACCCCGTTCGGCTCACAAGACCGCTCCCCTCTCCCCTGCGAACGAGCGAGCCAGACCAGAGAACGTCTTTCGGACTCTTCTCTACAGGGAGGGCCTCCCCCGTCAGGGAGGACTGGTCGACCAAGAGATTGCCGGATAAAAGATCCATGTCGGCAGGGACAAAGTCCCCGGTCCTGATGTGGACAAGATCTCCCGGGACCAGACCTTCCGAATTTATTTCCTGCCAGATGCCGTCGCGCTGGACCCGAGCCCGGATCTCAAGGCGGCTCCTGAGGAGCGCCAGAGCCTCCTGCCCCTTCTGCTCCTTGACGAATGCCAGAAGAGCATTCAGGAAGAGCAAAACGATGATGATCCCCGCCTCAAGCCTTTTTCCAAGAGCATATTCCAGGACGAAAGCGGTTTCCAGCATCCAGGGGATCGGCCCCCAGAACTTGAGTAAAAGGAGACGGATTTGAGAGGGTTCGGACAGAGAGACGGCATTGGGACCCACGCTCCGAAGGAGCTCGGCCGCCTCTTCCGTGGTCAGTCCGGAGAACGTGTCTTCAGAGACAGGAAGGGACATTGTCGACTCTATGGGACCTGAGGCAGAGGGATCGGACTACTCATTGGCAATGATTGGCTCCCATGGGTTTCCTGCATCGATGGTCCGGGATTTTTCATCGAGGATCTCAGGCTCGATCATCACGGTCCTCATTCTGAGAAGAAAGTCGAGAAACTGTTCCTGCTCCTTCTCGGAAAAGACATCGAAGATGCGTGAGACCCGATCCTTAAAGGCCGAACAGTTTTCGGAACAAAACTCATCCTCCGCCTTCGGGGTCGGCTCGACAATGCTGGCCCGACGGTCTGTGGGAGAGTGGTCCCGCAGACTGCGCATCATCATCGGCCCGCATTCATAGAGAATGCCCATCAGGTGGGTCGCTTCGGGGTAAATCCGGATCGCTCCATAGAGCCTCCTCCCATCGGACAAAAGCCGGTCCCACATCCAGAAAAGAGTGAGCAGCCAGAAGCGTAGAGGGGTGTCTGCCTCTTTCATTATAGGGATCTGCCTGCTGCCTTCAGAACTCGGGTGCTCTTTCTTTCATGCCCCCATCATACTAGAAAATTCGAACATGGACAGCTCATATGTAATGAGATTAACGTTTCCATTCGTTACGCTATTAAAAGGGAACCCAATGCGCTTTTTTTCTTCCACCCAATGAGATCGCAGGAATGAATCTCCGAACCCATGAGCCATCTGGAAGAACAGCCTCACACGCCTTTGTAAGCGATTAAAGGCGGTTTTTCCTTATCGCCCTTTCGGATTACGATCGAAAAGTCATTCAAAAATTCGCCCGGAGGGAGTCATTCCCCGAGAGTGGCGCGCTTCGTCCATTTGAGTGTGGGCCGTTCAAAGCGCCAAATTCAAAAGATCATTCCTCCCTCAAATACGCGCATACTCTCTCCATCGCATCAGCTCATCGAGCCGACAAGGCAGAAAACATTTCCGCAAGCTCTCTGCCCAATGTCCATCAAACATTTTTCGCCGGTATTTTGGAACCCCTGTTTTGCCGCATTTACAATCCCGCCTCGTATGGCATAAGCTTTCCTCGTTTCCCATTATGCCTCCTTTCGCAACTCCGAGCGGTTCAAGTCAGGAGGCTTTTGTTTCTTTCCGGAATGTTCAAACTTCTTGAGACCCTCGCTTGACGTGGGTTTTCTTTACCCAAGAAAAATCGAATTGCCCTCGGAACGAGGGCTTACCAGAGGATTCATCATGTCCGATTCCTGCAGCCTCTGCGATCGCATCCGGTCGTCACCCGATTCCATGACCCTTTGGAAGACATCTCACGCCCTTCTCTACCACATGTCTGGCATCGACCTGCCGGGATATCTGGTCGTCGCCCCGACTCGCCATGTGGAACATGCAGGCGAGCTTCATGACTCCGAGTTAGGGGATCTGGCCCGACTACAGTCCCACGCGACGAGGGAAATCCTCAAAATTCCCGGAGTTCGGAAGATTTACACCTTGAGCTTTGGAGAGGTTCTCCCCCACCTACACATCCATCTCTTTCCGCGAACGGATTTCATGATCGAGGATCGCGAAGTCTTCACCGATGGACTTCCGGACGGAACAAGGATCTTCCAGCGATGGAGGGAGCGGCTGGCCATCAGCTCCCCATCAAAATCCGTTGAGGAGCTGATCATACGGATGAAGACGGCATCAGGGACCTCAAGCGAGCTCTCAGACAGCGGGCAGGAACCTTCGACGAAAGGAGATAGCCATCAGCCCTCTCCCGGAAGGATGGGCGAAGAGTGCCCAGGAAAGGAGAAGAAGCCCCCTGCCAAGTAAAAAACAAACCGAACGATTTTTTCTGGAAGACCTCATCTTGGCAGACGGGGAACCCCGAAGAGCAACACAAGGACAAGCCAAGAATCTATTGTTATTAACAAAAAACCATAATCGTAATATTGCCATTTCTCCATGCAGGGCTATAATGAAGATGCGAGCCAGTTTCATCTTCGAGAGGAAAAGTTTTCTTCCCTCTTCGAAGGTGACTGCCTGGCAGAGCCGGAATCTTTCGGACCGAGAGGGTGGAAGGCCCCTGACCCATTCAAGAAAGGAGAGCGCACCTTTTCCCCTTCCAAAAAGAGGAGACGGGAAGCGCAACAACGATGAAAAAGCTCACCATTTCACTGGGAATTCTTTCCATTCTCGCTCTCTCCTCCACCTCTTATGCCACCAGCGTCAAGGATCTGATCAATTCCAATGGCTGTTTCGCCTGCCACTCCGTCGACACAAAAATGGTCGGTCCCTCCTTTAAGATGGTGGCCGACAAGTACCGGGGACAGAAAGGTGCCGACGAAATGCTGGCGAAAAAGATCATCGCCGGCGGAAACGGACACTGGAATGATGTCACCGGAGGCGTGATGATGCCACCGCACCCTGGAATGTCCATGGACCAGGCCGAAGCGGTTGCCAAGTGGGTCCTTGCCACGAAGTAAATCATTGTTTCCCATCAGACGGGGGGCAGGAGATGACCTTTCAGGAGGTCGTTCCTGCTTCTCTTGTCTTCGCACTGTCCCTCCACTAGAATCAAATCGACCACACCGATCGTTCTTATTCCTGAAAAATTCACATTATCCTTGGAAGGAGCGTCTCATGATAAAAAAGGCTCTCATTCTCCCTCTTTTTTCTGCTCTCCTCATATCCGCCACACCTGTCATCTCTCATGCCGACAATCTCCCCCCGCTCACGGGGGCAAAAACTGCAAAGATGTTCAACGACTTTCGCTCCCAGGCCGGAAAGGACTTTCTCCTCCCCCAAGTCTTCAAGAACCATCCGGGAGTGACCTTTATCCTCTCTCATGCCAAGGAGCTCGGCCTGACGGGAACACAGATCAAGCACCTTAAGGTCATTCGTCGCCATATGCTGGCCCGCTCGCTTGCGCAGTTCAAGAAGATCAATGCCCAGCGCGCCGCCTATCTCGCCATGGCTGAAAAAAGCCAGGCAGACCCCAAGAAGCTCCACAAGGATCTTCACAACATTGCCTGGCTCATGGCTCAGGCAACCGCGGATCATCTGACGGGCCATCTCAATGCCGCCAAGGTTCTTACGGCAGCCCAGCTCAAAAAGCTTTCCTCACTCAAATAGCCCACCCCTGCAGGACGGGACATCCCCGTCCTGCACTCTTCCTTTCCCGATCCAGCCCCCTCTTCATGAGGATCTGCCCCGGCCACGCGTTCGTCTCCCCTCATGATCAACCCCCTTAAGTCATTGTTTTCTCGTGATAGGAACGGCTGCTTCACTCCATTTTCCCTGAAGGATCGCCGCCGATCTTCTCCATGACCCAAATTCTTCTTGACTTTCCGGACTGCACGAAGGATAATCAACGTTGATATACGTCGGGCATCGTGGATTGTGTATCGCTGCGCAAGAATGCGCCGAATTCGCCGGATTCAAGGTTTTGACCCTGCCAGATGGACTCGTGTCCGACCGCTTGTTCAACCCCCGCTGATCATTCCCGGCACTCTGTTGGAGAAAACAGTTCCTTCGGCGTCCGACCCCCCCGTTTTTTGTCTCGGGCGGAGGCGCCGCGGTGCCGGGAACGCTCCACCATGGAGCATGAATTCCTCCCCGGGATCCCCGCCGTCACACTCACGTTCGTCTATTCTGCTAGGAGTAACAATGTCATTTGAGACCCTTGGCCTCAATCCGGATCTTCTGCGCGCTCTTTCCGACCTCAAACACGAATCCCCCACACCCATCCAGAAACAGACCATTCCTCCGATCATCGAGGGACGGGATGTACTCGGAGTGGCCCAGACCGGTTCCGGCAAGACCGGAGGATTCCTTCTCCCCTCCCTCCACCGGAACAAACGCGCCCAGGGAAATCGTACACGCCATCAGATCCTCGTCCTCTCCCCGACCCGGGAGCTGGCAGGGCAGATCGAGCGCTCCGCTCGGGAATACGGAAAATATCTCCGGAGCCGCACCGTTCTTCTCGTCGGAGGAACGGACATGCGACGCCAGATCGATTTTCTTCGCAGACCCTGGGA
>JAPTWQ010000149.1 GCA_028064945.1 Nitrospiraceae bacterium
GTTGGCCGTCTGGTTCGGGTTCAGATAGTTCAGGATCAGGGCGATCGTCTGGGGATGCTCGTTTCTGATCAGATTGGCGATCGATTTGGGGTCCATCCACTTGAGGGACTGGAGATTGGTCCCTTCCTGATCGTTCATGCTTTCGAAAATCTGGTCGGCCTGCTCCTTGCCCAGTGACTTTTCCAGAATTTCGCGCATGTATTTCTCCCCCATCCGAGGAAGGCCTCGCGTCGCCTTGTAGACGACGGAAAACTCCCCCATCACCTCGTCGATCTCCTCCGAGCTGACCTCGCCCATCTGTGCGATGAGGCTCGAGATCACACCGACCTCCTTGATGTCGAGCTGCTTCAGGATCTCAGCGGCGACCTCCGGTCCGACGGCCGCGATAAAGATCGCCGCCTTCTCAAGCCCGGAAAGCTTCCTTTTGGCCAACGCCTACCCCTCCTATTTTTCCTTGAGCCACAACCGCAGGACCTGCGCGGCTTGGGAGGGATCCTCCTGCGTCATGCGGGCAATGTCTTCCTTGCTGGACCTGACGGCTTCGCCTTCTTCCTCGCGCATGGGGACCGCAATCCCCGCCGGACCCTGGGCCGGCAGGGGGACGGACTTGGTGACCATGCTCTGGAGAATCGGCTTCAAGATGAAGAGGCTGAAGACCAGGACGAGAAGGCCGCCCAGGAATATTTCCAGAAGCGGCATGAAGGGTTTGAGCCGCTCGGCCATCCGGGCTTCCTGATTCTGGGGTCTTTCCGACTCGGGCCTTACGAAGGGTACGGAATCCACCACGACGGTATCGCCCCGGGCCGGATCATACCCGATCGCGTTCTGCACGATGCGGGTGAAGGAGGCGATCTCTTCGGGCGTTCGCGGTTCGTAGACTGTCGTATCCCCCTTTTTGCCCGTCACCGTCCGCGTCTTGCCATTGACCAGAACGGAGACGGAGATTCGGGCGATCGTGCCGGTGGGCTCGACGATATGGCTCATCGTGTGGCTCACGTCGTAGTGCTCGATATCCTTTTTCTTGGAATACCGGGTCTGTGTTCCGTTTTTTGGGCCCAGTGGGGGACTCGCGACCTTTCCGTTGGGGCCGGGAATGTTGCTGAGAACACCGGGAACGCCCACGGGAACGATTCTCGATCCGGAGGATTTTTCCCGAAGCTTTTCACGTTCCGCGAGCGCCCGTCCCTTGGGATCGAACTGTTCCTTCGTCTCCTCGACGCGCCTGAAATTGAGCGTCGCATTGACACGAACTACCGACTGCCCTTCCCCCAGAACCTGATCCAGCATGGTCTGAACCCGCTTCCGGAGACGGTGCTCCACCATGGACTGGTAAGAGAGCTGCGCCTTGGTGAGCTCCCCCGGGAGGAGCCCGGGCCTCTTCCGGTTTAAGATCGTGCCGGTGTTGTCGACGATCGTCACATGATCGGGGGTCAGTCCCTCCACCGCATTGGCCACCAGATGAACGATGCCATTCACCTGGTCCCGCGCAAGCGTCCGCCCCGGCTTCAGGCGAATCAGCACGGAGGCGTGTGCCCCTTTCTGGTGGCGGAGAAAAACTGACCTGCGGGGAAGGACGATGGACACCCGAGCCAGTGCGATCGGACTCATCTCCTCGATCGTCCGGTCGAGCTCCGACTGAAGGGCCTGCAAGTACTGCACATGCTGCACGAAATCCGTCGTCGTGAGAGAGGGGTGGTCGAAGATGTCGAAGCCGGCTCCATGATGGCGCGGAAGCCCTTCGTCGGCCAGCTCCATCCGGAGCGTGTAGACCTGACTCTTGGGGACCCGGATCACTCCTCCCTTGGTGGAGACGGCATAGGGGATACCCATCCGGTCGAGCTTTTGCTGGATTTCGAAAGAGTCGACAGGCGACAGTCCCGAATAGAGGACCGCCCGGTCGACTGTCTTTCCGGCGAATCCCAGGAATATCATGACGCCGACCAACAGGACGCCCAGAATCCCCGCCACGATTTTTTGCATCATGGTGAGGCGGCCGAACCACAGGGAAACGGTTTCGGAAATCTTGCGGAATATGTCCATCAGACCCCTCTTTGATCCTTAAGCCCTTACAAAGGCATGTTGTTCATTTCCTGGTAGGCCTTCACGATCCGGTCCCGGACCTGCATCATCAGGTGAAAGGAAACATCGGCCTGGGCCATTTCAATCATCGTCTGGTGGAGGGTCACCCCGTCCTGTCCCGTCGAGAATTCCTGGATCGTCTTGTCCGCTTCCGTCTGGAGCGAATTGACCCGGGCGATCGAATCCTTCAGGACATGGACGAAAGACTCTTCCCCCGATGACGGGGGCTGCGCCCTTTCGGGAGTCTCCTCCCGGGATACCGGCGCAAAAGGTTCCGTTTTTCCGATCCGCGTCTCGTCGATCATACCAAACCTCCCTTTTTACCCCCGTTCCCCCTAAACATGGATCGTCAGATCCTTCGAGGCCATCCTTTTTGTCGTGTCGAGGGCGGTCAGATTGGCTTCATAGGCCCGGGAGGCATCGATCAGATTCGTCATCTCCTCGAGCTTCGAAACATTCGGACGATAGACGAATCCCTCGGAGTCGGCATCGGGACTCTGGGGATCGTATACCTTGTTGAGTGGGCGGGGATCCCGGACCATGCCGAGAACCTTGACCTCCTTGACGGGGCTTTGCGACGGAGCCTTGAGAATGTCCGAAAAAGACTGGCCGGGGGCGACGGCGGCGAAGATGACATCCCGCCGCTCGTAGGTTCCCCGCTCATTTCCCCGTGTGGAATCGGCATTGGCGAGGTTTCCCGCCAGAACGTTGAGTCTCACCCGTTCGGCTTCGAGTCCGGACCCCGAGATTCTGAGCGCGTCTGAAAATCCCACGACTACCTCCCTTCACCCGAAATGGCGTCACCCATCATCCGGTACTTCCATCCGGCCATGGAGGCCAGGGCGTTGTAATTGCCGGTGTTCGCGGCCAGCTTTTGCATTTCAAGTTCGATATTGACGGTGTTGAGATCATTGCCGACAGTCTCGTCCGTGTTGATGGTGAGGCGGCCCTCCGTGTGTTCGAGTTCCCTTCGATCCGGCGATTCCATGGCCTTCGCAAGCTCGCCCTTGAAGGAAAGGTCCCGTGCCATGTATCCCGGAGTATCCTGGTTGGCAATGTTGCTCACCAGGAGAAGATGCCTCCGCGAGCGTAGATCCATCGTCACCTTGAGAAGATCGGTCGTCCTGTCAAAAAGATGGACCTGGCTCATGATCGCCTCCTCCTGCTTAAAAAAAAGCAATAATCATACCAAGCACTCAATGGGCTTTGGTCAGTGAATTCCAAAAAAGAACAAGGTCAGGGAAACGGAGGTTTGCTCTCTTTCGCAGGGAAATTTTTTCCCGGTCATGCGATTTCCTCCCCGCCTCCCTCCCCACCGGTGATCCCGTATTCGGAAAGCTTGTTCCGGAGGGTGCGGACATTGATTCCCAGGAGCCTCGCAGACTGGGCCTTGTTCCCGCCGCAGGATGCCAGGGTCCGGAGGATCAGCTCCCGCTCGACCTCCCAGACCGAACGCCCGGGACGAATCCCCGCATCGGACTCCTCCCCTCTCGCAGGATCGTCTGCCTCAGGATCAAGAAGATCAGACACATGGGAGGGAAGGATCGTCCGTCCCTCGGCCAGGAAGGCCGCCCGCGTAACGACGTTTTCGAGCTCCCGGACATTGCCGGGCCAGGGGTGGCGGCCGAGAAGCTCGAGCGTCTCCGGAGCGAATGGGCCCACCGCCATGTGTTCCTTCTCGAATGCCTGCCGGAATCGTTCCGCGAGGAGGGGGATGTCCTCCATCCTCTCCCGAAGGGGGGGAAGGGCGACGGGAAAGACCCTCAGACGGTAATAGAGGTCTTCCCGGAATCGACCGGCCCGCACCTCCTCCTTCAGATTCCGGTTCGTCGTGGCGATGATCCGGATGTCGACCGGAACCGGACGCGTTCCTCCGACCCGGTCGATCTCGCGTTCCTGGATCACCCGAAGGAGCTTGGCCTGAAGGGCGAGTTCCATCTCTCCGACCTCGTCCAACAGGAGTGTTCCGGAATGGGCGAGTTCGAACTTGCCGATCTTCCGGGCTAGTGCCCCGGAAAAGGCCCCCTTTTCGTACCCGAAGAGCTCCGATTCGAGGAGGTTGTCCGGGAGAGCGGCGCAGTTGACCGCGACAAAAGGACGGTGGGCGCGGGTCGAACGCTCGTGCAGGTAGCGCGCAAGAAGCTCCTTGCCCGTTCCGCTTTCTCCTTCGATCAGGATCGTCGCAGGAGTCGAGGCGACCGCATCGATCATTCCAAGGATCCTGATCATTGCAGGATTCCGGGTTCTGATCGGGCGGGAGACGCTTTCCCAGGGACTGCGGCCCCCCGTACCCCCAGTGGCGCCCACCGATCTGTCCTCCTGTGAAGGATTCGGGGAGGGCTCCAGGATCTTTCTCAATTCCTCGGCCTTGAAGGGTTTCGTCAAAAAATTGACTGCCCCCTGTTTCATTGCCGCCACTGCCTGGGGAACCGTTCCGTAGGCCGTCATCAAAATGACACGGGTCAGGGGAGATTTCTCCTTCAGGCGGGAGAGAAGCTCCCAACCGTCCACGGAAGGCATGCGAACATCGCTGATCACCCATCCGTATTCCTCCCGGGATATTTTCTCGATAGCCTCGGCCCCGTTCTGGGCGAGACTGACCCTGTAACCGTCCCGGCGAAGGGTCTCCCTGAGGGCGATCGCCATTTCCGGTTCGTCATCGACGACAAGAACACTTCCGGCTTCCTGGGGACTCACCTGGCGCCTCCTTCATTTCCATTGGCCGACTTTGACCGAACGCGTCCCGGAGGAAGGGACAGGGAAAAAACCGTCCATTCCCCCTCACGATCGTAGCGAATTTCCCCCCCATGGGCCACGGCAATGTTGTGGACGATGGAAAGCCCCAACCCGGTTCCTTTGGCCCGCGTGGTGAAAAAGGGGTCAAAAATTCGCTCAGCCACATCTTCAGCAATTCCGATGCCATTGTCTTTCACGATAAAAAGGTAACTCCTGTCACGGGCTACAAGAGATTCCAGCCGGAGCTCCCTTGATCGATTCTCCGAAGACGGGACCCCCAAGAGGGCCTCGAGCCCGTTGCCGAGAAGGTTGAAAAGGGCATGGGTGATAAGTTCCTCGTCGACACAAAGAAGGACACTGGAGGAATCGGGCACCCGACGGAATGTCAGTGTTCTGGCAGAGCGGGAGCGAGAGGCGGAGTGGACCATGCGGGAGAAATCGTCGGCAATGCGTCCAATCAGGGTCCCGGCGTCAAACCATCCTTCCTGGAGATCCGGAGTTCGGGTGTGATAGAGAAGATTTCCGATCAGACGATCCATGGAGGCGATCGAGGTGGTCATATGTCCGAGGTATTCCCTTCCTTCGGGTGTTGTCGCGTCTTTTGTCAGCAGGGCAGCAAACAGCTCGAGACTTCCGAGAGGGTTCCGGAGCTCATGGGCGATTTGGGCGATCATTTCCCCCATCGCCCGAAGTCTCCGGTCCCGGGCCATCTCCTCCTCCATTTCACGAATCCGGGTCACATCGGTAAAAATGAAGACATAGCCGATCGCGCCTCCTTCCGGACCCGGAACTGGGCGTCGCACCACTCCCCAGGACCGACTCCGGTCGTCGAAGGCGGCATCCTCGCTCCCGTCCGGAGGCCACAGCCCTTTCCTCTCAAGCAGGGGCAGGATAGACCCTTCGGAAATCCCGGAAAAAACCTCCATGGCCGGATTCCGGTAAAGAACGGAACCTCCCGGCGAAAGAACAAGAACACCGGCGGAGAGGCTTTTCAGGATGGCCTCCAGAAAACTCCCCTGGCGGTCGAAGTCCATATTTTTCCGGGAGAGAGCCTCCGAAAGGTCGGCGATCCTCTTTTCGAGGGCGGCGTAGGAGGTGACAAGGGACTCGGATGCGGACTGGAAGGAAAGGAAAGCCTGCTTCAGAATAGTCTCGCGGTCCTCCGCAGCAACTTGCGAATCGGATACGTTCTCAGGGTTTTCCATCCTTTTTCTCCAGCTTCAGGGCGCTTATCTTCTGTTCGGCAATCCTGGCCACCTCATCCCCGGAATACTGCCTGACGGTCTTCTCAAACCAGTCGAGAGCTTCCCTGGGATGGCCCTCGGACAGGGATATCTGGCCCAACTGGTAGGTGACCCACCCTCCGTGGGGACCGTTGGGGCAACAGGCCAGCATTTTCTGCCAGTAGCGTCGGGCCTCGGCCCGCTTTCCCCGCAGAAAGGATTCCTGGCCAAGATGAAAGAGGACCTCTGCGAGGAGTGGCTGATCCTTCGGATTGTCTTCGATTTCGGGAAGGGCGCGCTTGAGGAGGGCGAGCCCCCTTCCCGCATGTCCCGCCCGGATATCGAGAAGGCCAAGACGGGCCAGGCCCTTGCCCGGGTTATCCATGGGAAGTCCCGATTCGGACCAGCGGGAAAGAACCCGCTGCTCAAGCCCGGGGTTTTTCATGGTCCGCGCCAGTTCCTCGGCATTCGAGAACCATCTCTCCCGTCCCGGAGAAGGAATCGTCGAATCGATGGCGAGCATCATCGCCCATTGATAGGCCCGAACTTTCTGGCCGTCCTTCACCAGCCACCGGTAGCGAACTCTTCGTGCCTCCTCCCGGATGGCCGGGTCGCGAACGACGTCGAGGAGGTTCGCTAGCGCCTTTTCAGCGCGTTTCCTGTGACCGACCTTTCTCTCCGCCCTGGCCAGGACCAGATAGAGCGCAGCCCCTTGGGGATCCGTGGGAGGGGGAAGGCGGTAGCGGTAGGCCCGATAGAGGGCCAGAACCTTTCGGGCCCGAAGGGGTTTTGAAAAATGGGCGATCCGGCCCAGGACCAGCGTTTCCTCCTGTTTACGGACCCTTTGTCCCAGCCGGGAGGCCGGATCGATCCGGCCCTCGAGCCGGGCGGACTCCCGGATTGCCTCCTCCCAGTCGCCCGCCTGAGCCTCAAGTCGGATTCGAAGAAGGGTCGCTTCATTCGCGACTCTCTGGTTTCGCTCTTCCGGAGCGATCCGGCCGAGTTCCCGAATCGCCCGGGAAAGAAGCTCGGGCAGGTCCCGGCCTTTCTGTGCCGGAGATTCGCGCAGGAGGATCTGCCGCAACAGTTCGATCCGGGCCATATGGCTGGCGGTGCTGCCCGGATTGTCCGCCACAACGGCTCTCAAGCGGGCCCGTTCATGAGAGGGGAGGCCGAAACGTCCGGAAAGCCTGGCCAGGTAGTACTCGGCTTCTCCCGACCGGGGATCATCGGGAAACAGACGCTCAAAACTCCGGAAAAGAACGGCAGCCCGATGGTTGTGATGAAGGGCGTAGGCGGTGCGGGCCAGCAGAAGAAGGGATCCCGGATGATGGTAGGGATATCGTTTCGAGAGGGAAAGAGCGGCGAGGAAAGCGGATTCGGCACCCGGGAGATTCCCCCGATCCAGAAGGAGATGGCCCCGGAGATAGGCATAGCGGAGGCGGTCTTCTTTCGTGGCGTAGGAGCCCAGACGCGCCCGCGCTTCCTCCAGCATCGCCTCCGCCCTGCGGAGATTGCCCCGCTCCCGCCAGGAGTCGGCAATGGCGAGCCGGGCCCGGAAGCCCCATGGGCTTTCGGGGTATAGGGTGAGGAGACGCGAAAGGATCCCCCGCCCTTCCGCTCCGAATCGCTGACGGATGAGGTAGCGCCCCTCGCGGAAAAGGACCTCTCCCTTGTCCCAGCCCGGAGGGAGAACCGCCTCCGCCCTGCGGAAATAGACAAGGGGCTCCCTGAAGTTCCGGGCTCCTTTTTGCAGGGCCTTTCGGCCATGGATTCTGGCCAGCAGAAGAAGGGCAGGCCCCCGGTAAATCGAATGGGGATGGGAGGAAAGAAGTTCGGAGATGGCCTCTTCGGCCATTTTGAGGTGCTGGGATCTCAAATCCTTCCGCGCCACGGAAAGGAGTGTCAGATCGTCTTTCGGCCCTAACCTTCCCACGGGTGCGGGGGTCGTTCTTCCAAGGGCCCCCGTAGAGAATCCGGAAAGCGACAGGAAAACAGCGAGGCCCGCGAGGACGATGACACGATTTTTGGAGGCGACCTTCTTTGCCATCATTATCGTCTCTCTCCTTGGGTTCATCAGCCTCGGGATTCTCCGGAACGTGCGGACCGGGAGATCGGGGAACCCTCACCACTTCTTGCTCACGATATGCGGAATCGCCTGATTTTCTCGATCAATGTCGTTCGGTTGATTCCCAGGATTTCCGCGGCCTTTGAGCGATTTCCACTGGCTCGTTCAAGGGCCTGGAGAAGCAGGCTCCGCTCGAGGTCGCCCAGGAAGGACGCCAGGTTGAAGTCCTTTCCGAGAAGATCTCCTCCCATTGGGACCACCATCCTCTCCGCCCCGGCCGAAAACGGTTCCGGAGAAGAGTTTCTGGCCTCCGTCTCCATGATTTCCGGTTCCGCCTCGGGAGGGAGGAGGGGGGTTCCTTGCCGGCATATCTTTTCGGGGAGGTCGGAAATGTCGACTTTTTCTCCACCCGAAAGAACCAGGAGGCGTTCCATCACGTTTTCAAGCTCTCTCACATTTCCCGGCCATTCATACAGGGTCAGGGCATTCATGGCGGCGGGAGAGAGTGTGACCGGATCCCCCCGTCCTTCTTCCTGCCACCTTCTGATAAAAAAATCGATGAGAAGCGGGATGTCTTCCGGGCGTTTGCGCAAGGGAGGAATTTCAACGGGAATGACGGCCAGCCTGTAGTAGAGATCCTCACGGAACCCACCAGAGCGGACCATTTCCTCGAGATTTCTGTGAGTGGCGGCCAGAACGCGGACGTTGGCGGTCCGGGGTTTTATCCCTCCCACCTTTTCATAGACTTTTTCCTGAAGAACCCGCAAAAGCTTGACCTGGAGGGTGACCGCCAACTCCCCGATCTCGTCAAAAAAAATGGTTCCTCCCTCCGCGACCTCGAATCGGCCGGCCCTTCCGTTCGACGCCCCGGTAAAGGCTCCTTTTTCATGGCCAAAGAGTTCGCTTTCCATGAGCCCCTCGGGAATGGCCCCGCAGTTAACCGGAACAAAGGGTGCGCGGGCTCTCGGACTTTCTTCGTGGAGGATCCGGGCGATTCTTTCCTTTCCCGTCCCGCTCTCTCCTGTAATCAGAACCGTAGACTCGCTCCTGGCCACGCGGGCGACCAGTTCAAGCAGTTCCGAAACCGGCCTGGATCGACCGATGAAGCGAACGGAAAAATCCGGGCGGGGGGAACCTTTCTTTGACATGGGTTCTCCTTCGGGTCCCAATATCTCGCCCCCTCCATTCTGCGGAGGACGAGGCACTCTTTTCGCAAGATTATATCGGACTCGACCTTTTTTCTCCATGCTCCGGAGCGCTTGCCCCTTTTTCGGACATCGCAGCCTCCCGAACCCTTTCAAGAAGTCGATGAACCGGAACCCTGGACAAAGCTCCATGGGTCTTTCTGAAGGCGCGCATGTCGGATTCCGTCGGATCCTCGACAGAAAGGAAGCGGGAAATCCCATCCACCGGGGAGCCGGGAAGTCGGTCCGCATTGTGGGGACAGACCTCCTGGCAGAGGTCGCATCCAAACAGCCATCCCCCTCCATGGGATTTTCTGAGACCAGCCCCGTCGTCTCCCGGCCGTTCGATCGTCAGATAGCTGAGACATCGTCTGGCGTCGAGAAGATGGGGAGCTTCAAACGCATTCGTCGGACAGGCATCGAGACATCTTGAGCACGGGCCGCAGGGATCCCTGTCGGAGGAAGGGAGCGTTTTCTCAAGGAGGGGAGTCTTCAGGAGAAGGGATCCGATTGTAAACCAGGAGCCAAGACGCGGATGAAGCAGGAGGGTGTTTTTACCCATTTTCCCAAGACCGGCCATCTGGGCGTAGGACTTTTCAAGAATGCTTCCATGGTCCGGCTTGACCAGTGGTTTCTCTCCGGGGGGAAACAAGGGCGAGATTTCCGAGAGGATCCGGCCGAAGGCTTTTTCGAACCGGACATGATAATCCTCTCCCACCGCATAGCGCGCGATCTCGAGACCCCCTTGGGCCGGAGCAGGCCCGAAGGCTCCCGGGTCATAAGGCAGAAGAGCGAGAACGAGCGTCCGGTAACCGGGGTAGCCGTCAGAGATGGAGCGCCGCCTCGATGCCGTTCGCTCAAGATACTCGAGACTTCCCTGGCGGCCCCCGGAAAGCCATTCCATGAAAAACCCCCATTCAGGGGCAGGGGGAGGATCGACAAGAACGGCCCAGTCGAAAAACTCGCGGGCCATGGCCGGAGAAAGCGCTTCCATTATATCGCTGGCCACTACGTCCGGAGCGGAGAGGTCTTGAGAAAAGGAACGGTCAGAAATCCGGAGCCTCCAGCTTGGGGAGGTTCTCCATCATAAGCTGCAGAACGACCTCCAGCTGTTTTTCCGTCAGATCCAGGGAGCGGAGGGCGTCGAACATCGTAGACTCCGGACAGGGGGCCTCCTCGAGGCCGAACCCGGCGAGGGTTGCCAGACCGTCCGCAAGAGCGATGATCGATGTTTCCAGCTGGTATGAAGGAGACTTCGAAGGATTGTTGTGCCATCCTATCGGAACACGGATCGAGGAGGGAAAATGCCAGAAATAGGCCAGACGGAATCCGACAAAGGCGTGGCTCGCCCCGAACAGATCCTCTTCAAACTTCCAGTCCGGAATTCCCGGATCCTTCCTCATCAACTCGGGGATCCAGGGTTCAAAGTCAAGATAGTAGATCACCTTCCCGAAGTCGTGGAGCAAGCCTGCCGTCGCCAGATCCTCCGGTTGACCGACCCCCAGATTTTCTCCGAGTATCCGGGAAAGGATCGAAACGGCAAAGGAATGCTTCCAGAGCTTGATAACCCCTTCGCGGCCGGCCACAAGCTGAAGAACCGACATCGATAGAATCAGGCCCCGGATTCCGTTCAGGCCCAGGAGGAGGATCGCCTCACGGATCATTCCGATCTTCCCGGAGCGGGCATAATAAGGGGAATTCGCCACTTTGAGGATTCGGGCGGCCATCGACTGGTCTTCTTCGATAATCCGCGCCAGGCGGGCCATGGAGACATCAGGGTCGTCAAGATAGGCGAGAGCCGTCCGGACGATGACCGGAAGGGTTGGCAGATGGTCGATGCTGGATATTCTTTCGAAAAGCTTGTCGGTCGAGGGCCGGGCCTTTTGAGAAGAGTTCGGGGAGAAGGAGGGGTTCTGATTCATGCAATTTTCTCCGAAATGTTCCCGAAGATCAGGATCAAACGGCATCCCCGGGGATTTTCTCTCCCCTTCTTCCTCAAGGCTCTATCGAACTGATCCTTTGATGGACCGTCTCCTTGACGGCTTTTTCAAGCGCCCCGTCAAAGCTGTCGAGCATATCCTTCGGAACTCCCGATTCGGGGGTCAAAAGGAGAAGGCGGCTCCGTGCCGCCCGAAGCCAATCCTCACCCCACCGAAGCCAGAAATCGGCCGAAGAAGCTTCCGGAGTGGTGACATAGATTTCCAGAATTCCCATTTTTCTGAGGCGGTCCATCAGGGATGCCGTCACCCGTTCGCCGGCCCGAACGACAAGCCTTCCCTGATTGTCGCGAACATCCGCCGCCAAAGGCTCTGCGGGTGGGGAATGCTCTTTCGTCAGTTCAATCCGGACAAAAGGGTCCACCTCTCCCACCGGCTATCTCCTTTGCCATTAAGGCCTTGTCGATCCTATCCCTACCTATCGAACAATACCATTCTTCGAAGAGTCCTGACAAGACTTCCGGATTTTCCCCGGGAATCTGAAGGGACCCCTGGTAGACGATCGCCCCGCGTCCGACGGCCAATGCCCCCCCAAGGACCTTGACGCCGTTTTGCATCAGGTCCCCCCGGACGCTCTCCCTGAAACAGAAGGATCCGCTGGATGCTTTTGATGATGAATTGTCAGAAGGAGACGTCGACGTACACCGGGACTCCATGGTTGTGGAATATCCGGCCCAAAGAAGGAAATCCGCAAAGGCAGCGTGGAGTCTTTCATAAAAAAGGGGCCAGTTCCGGGATTCTGGGGAAATCGCGTTTCGCGGAAAGAACAGAGAAAGGCAAAGATCCTGACCATGGAGAACCGCCCCGCCACCTGTCTGGCGCAAGGCAATTGTTTCCGGGGGCAATCCCCAATCCGGGGGAATGACTCCGGACCATGTCCGCCCGACCGTGGCCCCGGAAGATATTCTGTAGAGCCGCAGGATTCCCGTTCGCCCCGGCTTTACCAGGGAACTGAGCTCTTTGTCACGCGCCATCTGCCCGAGCGCGGTTCCAGCTCCGTCGACCAGCAGAACCCATCGATCGGAAACAATCCCCGGCTCTTTCGCATGGGCGTCTCCGATCACGGTCATCAGAGAGCGCGTAGGGAAGCCGGGTCGGCAAGGACGGGATCCCGGGCCGCCGACACCTCGTCGGGTCTTGAGACCGGTGTGCGGCGGGGCGCCTCCTTGACCCTTGACGGATTGCTCCGGGCCCGTTCGACGATCTTCCGGAAATCCTCGGCAAAACGGTCCAGCGTCTCCTTCGACTCCGTCTCGGTGGGCTCGATCATCATGGCCTCGGGGACAATGAGCGGAAATGATATCGTGGGAGCGTAATACCCGGCATCGAGTATCTCCTTGGCAAGATCCGAAGCATGAAGGCCTTCGGCGCCTAGTTCTTTCGCCGAAAGGACGAACTCATGGGCACAGAGTCCGGATCCGGTTCTTGGAAGAGTCCCCGATAAGCGGGCTCGGAGATAGTTTGCGTTGAGAAGGGCGTAGAGGGCTACCCGCCGGACGCCTTCCGCTCCAAGCATCTGCAAATATCCGAGGGCTCTCAAAAGCACAAGGGAAGATCCGATGAATGACCGGATCGGTCCGATTGAGGTCTTTGGCGAAACCAGGGAAAAGCGTTCCCCCTCTTTCCGGATGCGGGGAGAGGGCAGGAAAGGCGCCAGATGGGCCTTGACGCCGACCGGTCCGGAACCAGGTCCGCCGCCCCCGTGGGGGGTGGCCAACGTCTTGTGGGTGTTGATGTGGACGATGTCGAAACCCAGGTCGCCGGGTCTCAAAAGTCCCATGAAGGCATTGAAATTGGCCCCATCCATGTAAAGAAGGGCGCCGGAGGCTTTGACCATGGCCACCATCTTGAGGAGATCCTTTTCGAAAATGCCCAGCGTGCTCGGGACAGTCATCATCACAAGCGCCGTTCTTTCTGACAAGGCCTCTTCGAGATGGGCCAGATCCACTCCGCCATCGTTTCCCGAAGGAAGAACGCGGACGGAAAATCCACCCATTGCCGCGCTGGCGGGATTGGTCCCGTGAGCCGAATCCGGAATCAGGATTTCCGTCCGTCCCCGGTCTCCTCTGGACTCGAAATAGCGCCTTGCGATCAGGATCCCGGTCAGTTCTCCATGGGCCCCGGCTGCCGGAGCCAGGGTCACGGCCTCCATCCCGAGGAGATGGCCTAATAACTCCTCGAGGGTGTAAAGTGACTCCAGCAATCCCTGCATCCCTTCCGGCGCGATCCTTGGATGGAGGTCGCGGAACCCCGCAATCTCCGGAATCCTGTCCATTATTTTGGGATTGTATTTCATCGTGCAGGAGCCAAGAGGGTAGAAATGGGTATCGACCCCGCGATTCAGATGGGAGAGGCGGGTAAAGTGCCGGACCACGTCAAGCTCCGACAGCTCCGGAAGGGAGAGAGGGGATTCCCTTCTTAGACCTTCGGGACAGCGGGTCTCAAAAATCTCGGGAGGGACCCCCGGCGGGAATACACCTCGGGCTCCCGGACGGCTTTTCTGCCAGAGGGTGGGTTCCATCGGAGGCCTCATGGATTCTGGCATCTCGCCACCGGACATTTCAGGGGACATCTCTGTTTTACCTCGTTTTATGAAAACCCATCAGTGGACAAGATAGTGCCGAACGATCTCGACGGTTCGTGCGATTTCGGTTTCCGAGCGAACTTCCGTCGCACACCAAAGCATTCTCCGGCCCCAGGCGGGCCCCAGAAGAGCTCCGAGAGGAAGCCCCCCGAGAATGCCGTTCTGCAGAAGATGACGGCTCAGATCGTCGGCCTCCAGTGGAAGCTCAAGTACGAATTCGTGAAAAAAGTCGGCATCGGGGTTTACGAGGGAAACGCCCGGAATTGTCCGGAGCCTTGAGCAAAGGTCGTGGGCGTTGGACCACGATCCGGCGGCCGCCCGCCTCAAGCCTTCCGGTCCGAGAAGGGACATATAGACCAGGGCCTGCAATGCCAGAAGGGTCTCATTGCTGCAGATGTTCGAATTCGCCTTTTCCCGCCGAATATGCTGCTCCCGGGCCTGAAGGGTCAGAACGAAACACTGACGTCCTTCCCGATCTTTCGTCAACCCTGCCAGCCGGCCAGGAATTCGACGCACGAATTTTTTCCGGGCGGAAAGAAGCCCGAGATAGGGTCCGCCGGAAGAAAGCGGAAGCCCCAGGGGCTGGCCTTCACCCGTGGCAAGGTCAGCCCCCCATTCGCCCGGGGACTTCATAAGAGCCAGACAATGCGGATTGGCGTGAATGATGAATAGTCCCCCGGCCTCATGGAGAAGATCGGACACCCCTTCGAACTGATCGATCGTTCCCAGGAATGTCGGGGTTGCGCCGACAAAGCATGCGACATTCGGCCCTACGCTTTTCCCGAGTGCAGAACGGGAGGTCTTTCCTCCTTCCAGTGGAATGACCTCCACCCGGACGGACATTCCCTCGAGATAGGTCTCCACTACAGAACGGTATTCCGGATCGATTCCTTCCGAAAGCAGGACCACCGATCTTTCCGTTTCACGGACAGCCACAAGAACGGCCTCGGCCAGGGCCGTCGCTCCGTCGTACAGAGAGGCATTGGCAAGATCCATTCCGTATAGCCTTGCGATTGCGGTCTGGAACTCGAAAATGGCCTGGAGGAGTCCCTGGGAAGCCTCCGGCTGATACGGGGTGTAGGATGTAAGGAACTCCCCTCTTCCGACCAGGGCGGAAACCGCTGCCGGAATGAAATGGTCATAGGCCCCCGCCCCCCGGAAAACGACCGCACGGGAAGAGGAAAGATTCCGGTCCCCCCGGGACGAAAACCATTCCATCAGGGCCCGCTCGTCCTTTCCTCCGCCCAAAGGAGAAAGATCCGGCGGACCGGAGGCCGGCATCGACTGAGAGAAGACAGAGAGAAGATCCTCGATGGTGTCCAGGCCGAGGAGGTCAAGCATTTCGCGTGTTTCCGACTCTGTGTGGGGAATGAAATCGGCCATCGGATCAGTGTCCTCCAGCCGTTCCTGAGGACAGAAGCGCCTGGTATCCTTTTTCGTCGAGAAGGGAGTCCCACTCCGCGGCATTGTCGATCCTGAGCTCGAAAAGCCAGCCTGCCCCATAGGGATCTGCGTTGACCAGAGCCGGATTGGACTCGATCGAACCGTTGACCGCCACGACTTCCCCGCCCATGGGAGCATAGATCGAAAAAGCGGCTTTCACAGACTCGATGATCGCCACCTCGGCCCCCTGAGGGACCTTCTTCCCGATTTTTGGGAGCTCGACAAAGACGACGTCAGTGATCTCCTTCTGGGCAAATTCCGTTATTCCCACACGCATCCGGGAGGCATCCCCGAAGGACTGGATCCACTCATGAGTCGGGGTATAGCGCCGTTCTGAACTCACCTTTTCGCTCCTTGATCTGCTGTTCCGTTCGACTTGACTGCCAACTGAGCGGACTCCTTTTTTCCCGAAAGGCCGCCAGTCACAAAAGGACGTTCATGAATCCGGGCCCGATGGATCTTGCCGTGAATTTCAACTCCCGCCTCCTTGCCTTGCTCGAATTCCCTTAGAAAACCGGGCTCCATGTAGGCCAGCCCGAACCCTCCCCCCACACGTGGCGAGTGACCGCCAGAGGTCACCTCTCCGACCTGGAGACCGGTGGCAGGATCAAGGACGGGGCAGTGGGTCCGAGGAATTCCCCGTTCGGTCAGAACAAATCCTGTCAGGCGATTCCTTCCCGTCTCAGCCCTCTTTTCAAGCATTTTGTCTTTTCCCAGAAAAGATCCCTTCCGCAGGTTGACAGCGAAGTCGAGGCCGGCGTCGAATGCCGTCTTTTCGGGGGTCAGCTCCTGTCCGTATAAAGGATAGGCCATCTCCAGCCTGAGAAGATCGCGGGCTCCAAGACCGGCCTGGTGCAATCCTAAATCGCCCCCTTTTTCGGACAGAATCCGGTAAAGGGGAAGAATCGACTCCTCCGAACCAAAAAACTCCCAGCCATCCTCCCCGGTGTAACCGGTTCGGCTGATCCAGAGATGGTTGGCAGCACCCATCGAAAAGCGGGCTTCCCTGCGTTTCATCCCTTCGAATCCTCTGGCGAGGAGCGAGACGATCTGAGAGGAGGCTGGGCCCTGGAGGGCCAGTCCGATCTGACCTGCGGAAAGATCTTCGAGGGAAATGGACTTCGGAAGATGATCCCTGAGCCAGGCAAAATCTCCGTCCCTGTTTCCCGCATTGACAATGACATGAATTTCATCCTCACCGGACGCGGCCAAAATGAGATCGTCGACAGTACCACCCTGATCATTGGGCAGAAGAGCGTAAAGACATTTCCCGGGGGGAACCGCTTCGAGATCAGATGTGATCAGGCCATTGAGATGGCGTCTGACTCCCGGGCCCGTCGCCATGAAATGCCCCATATGTGAAATGTCGAACAACCCGGCCTTTTCGCGGACAGCCTTCGCTTCCTCGAGAATGGATGTGAACGAGAGAGGAAGGAAATAGCCGTGAAAATCCGTCATTCTCGCGTTGCGCCGCATGTGACATGGAGCCAGAGGGAGTGACAATGAACGACTCCTCAAATCAGGTTTGATGGATTAAAATCAGAGCAACTGGCGGGACACTTCCCGGAAGACTTTCTGGTCTATATCGATGCGGGCTTTTGTTTCGAGCTGATTCTGAAGGGCCTCCACCGTTTCATTCTGAAGCCGGACTCGCTCCGCATTGGTATCCGAGGGGGTCGCACCACCCTGTTGGGGGGACGGATTGCCGATTGTCTGCGAAGCGCGGACAAAAAGCTGGGCGCGCTGGACTAGCACGTCCTTGCGGACGGAGTCTTCAAAGCCTTCTGCCGTCTGGTGGGTTTCCTTGAGAAAAGCCACATAGGCGTCTTTTGAAAAAGCGGGAGGAGTTCCAACCTGAAAGAATGGAATGCGGGCAATTTCCTGTATGACAGTCTGATCGGAGACCTGAATGCCGAGGGTTCGTCCCTCATCGATCCAGAGTTGCCGGTAGATCATGTTTCTCAGGACAAGCCCAGGAAAATTAAGGTCTTTCAATATCTTGGCACCGAGATCCCCCCGAAGGAGCCGCTTGTAATTGTCCTTCATAATCAGATAATCCCGGGAGTAATCGTCCACCTTGATCGGAACACCATTCACCTTGGCAAGGACATCGGACTTCGCGGACCGCGTGGCAGAAAAACCCCACCAACCCATCGAAAGGACAAACACACCTCCGATCAGGACCATGAGCCCTCCGATAACCTTCGGACGTTCAACGGCCTCCTTCCGGATCCACTCCAGCATGAATTCACCTTTCTCGGCCACGGCAATTCTTGAACATCCGGAGCGCCGCGCCTCTTTTTAATCGCGATTCGTACGTTTTTTGTCGGGAGTATTTTAAACGTTTCCGGGTGGGATCTCAAATCAAATAAATTATACTATCTTTAATAGTATCATCACGCAAAATTCACATTCGGGCGAGGAGGCGTCATCCAGCGAAAACCGAATGGCGCCTCTCTGTCGGGAAAGGGGGAAACTAGGAGACTGGGACGCCTTCCGGGGAAAGAGGCTTGTAGCGTGCAGGATCCATTGAGCGGGCGGCCGCTTCCGTCATCACTTTCGCCGCGAGGTTGTAAGCCTCGCTCCAGGTTGCGGAAACCTCCGGAGTCCAGGCCGATCCGAGGAAATGCTCCAGCGTTTTCATAAGACTGACCCCGACCGCGTCATAATGCTCGGGCCGCGTGTCGTACTTGATGTGTCCCTCCCCCAGGCGTTCCAGGTAAGGGACCAGAGCCGACGGATTGTCGATGTTTGTGGAGATGTAGACCAGCGAGTTGAAAAGCCGTTCCTTCTGGGTCGTCATAGTCTCCGGAAACATTTTCCGGACTTCGGGAAAGTGGGAGAACATGTAATCGTAGAAATAGGAGGTGACCTGGGTTCCCAGCCCTTTGATGGCAGCCCCATGGGCCTTGATGAGTTCTGTGTCAATCGCCATGCGCCTCAGCTCCTTTTTTGTATTGGATGAAGGTGGTGGAAATCCCGGCAAGCCGGACTTTACTCTCCAGCCCTTGGACTTGCCACGGGGTCAAAGATACCAGACACCCGAATCCACCCTGTATGATCCAGATCATAACCCGAATTTGAAGCGCAAGGCCCCTAAAAGAAGTTGATTCCCAGACCGGCAGTCACAAACTGCCAGGGTGTCGCCATGGTCCCGACTCCATCCTCCCGAAAGCGCACGTCGAGAAAAAACTGGCGTCGATTCGACAAAAGCGTGTTGAGCTGAAGACCGGCATCGAAATAGGTGTTGTCCACACCATTGTTCAACGCCTGCCCAAAATCTCCCACAAGGTCGAGAGATCCAATCGATCCCGACAGAAGATTGACCATCAGTCCCGAATAGAAGGGAAGGATATTCTGGGGAAGTGGGCCTGTGGATTTCGAGTTATTGAAATAGTCGGCCCCGACCCTCACCCCGAACCCTGGCGAAATCCAGTACTGGACAGAAATACCTCCACCATAAAACATTGTTCCCGCGCCACCGGGAGTGTTGATATCGTCCATCCCTTCCACTTCCGCCGAAAAACCCAGCTGATTGCTCCCTCCGGGACTTGCCATGGCCTTTTGGCTGCTTCCGATCAGAATTCCTCCCATCAGAAGAACCCAGAGCATCCATGGGATGCTTTTGCTTCCAATCAATTGCCTTGACATCTATACCGCCTCCGGATTGAAAGATCTTTTGCCACTTGGGGCATTCCCTATCTCCTGGTTCCTGTCCCGCTCACATGAACCAATGTTCTTATCGGAAGATTCCCAGATTAAGAATAGATAAGAAGGAGGCATCAAAGCCCGATAGGGTCAAGGAAAATTTTCTGAATTCATCATGCAGCCCTCTTTCCGGTCGACTGCCTCGGGTGGCCCGACATACCGGGTCTTGGCTGGCAAGATCCGTGCTGGTGTTTCTTTCTCGGAAAAACGGCCTCCATTTTCAGTGGATATCCCCGAATAAAAGTTGTTTCCATCAAGGAAGTCGCTGTAAAATTTATCACCAGGACCAAGAATGATGGGACAGGATCGGCCACATATAGAGGGATCGATCATTCCATTACGAAATAATGAGGATGAGATGGCCGGGAGAAATGGCTCTTCCGGCGGATCTCTCGGGAGGTCAAAAAGAAATGTTTGGATTTTTCTCAGGGAACAAGGATCTTCAGCTCCATCCTTCGGATCTTAAGGATCGGATCGACAAGGGAGATGACCTTATCATCCTTGACGTCAGGGAAAACTGGGAACATTCCCGGGTCAAGATCCCGAATGCCCTTCATATTCCCCTTGCACAACTTCCCCAAAAACTATCGCAAATCGATCGAGAAAAGGATGTTGTTGTTTATTGCCACCATGGTGTCAGAAGCCTTCAGGCCTGTCAGTTTCTTAAGAAAATGGGATTCGAAAAAGTCAGGAACCTACATGGAGGGATTGATGCCTATGCCCTTCACGCCGACCGTTCGCTTCCCCGTTATTAGGGCATTTGACAGCACTGTTTTCATGTGACTTTTCTCCGTCCCGTTTTCCTTCCGTGACATTGGAAAATGGGACGGTTCTCCGTCGAAAGGTCCTTGGTTGCAACAAGCAAGTCCCTATCCGCCGCCAGTCATGAAGATCTGTTCAACTTCACCCCCGTCACAACCAGGACAATCTCACAGACCTCAACCCATTTTCCAAAAGGGTCCCGATCTCCGGATCGACAGTTTTTGCGCCGGAATGCAAGAACGCAAAAAGGGACCTTTCCAAAGGTCCCCTTTTCTCTTTACGAAGCATGAACAAAGAATTTTCAGAGAAAAATCACTGCGATGTCAGAGAGGTCCCCGAAGTCCTGACATCACCGGGAACACTCAGAAACTTCGGAGGAGCCGACAATCCTGCCATGGTCGGAAGGCGTGTCAGCACATATTCGTTCGGAACATGGGACAAATTTTCCTCACGAACCCGCATGCGGGCATTTTCCGGTGGAATGATGACATCGTATTCGTTGGCCTTCCAGTATCCTCTCGTCCGGCTTTCCACGAGACCTATCTGATTCGTGATGGTGACCAGGACGGTTTCTCCGATTTCATAGGCAAATGCGATGGGACGGTGCTCCATTAATGATCCCTTTCCAAAAGCTGATTCTGGTTACAGCCACTCACGAATCTTCCGATAGACCGCCAGTCGGTAATGGTCGAGTGCTCCAGGGGACTCCGATCCCGTGGACACCAAGGAGAAGCTCCCGCCCAAAAGAGCCGGCAGATCCCTTTCCCTGAAAAAGACATCATGATGTCCCCGGTGGGTCACAAAGCTCCGGCGTCTCGATTCTTCAGGAAAATGCCGAAAAAGCTCTGAAAAGACCCCGACCCCCGCCAATCCACCAGGCTTAAGCAATTGCCCGATCCATGAAGGGTACTTTTTTCTCTCGGGACGGCGCAGATGATGGTAAACCCCGAAGTCAAAGACGACATCAAAACTCTTCGGACGAAAGGGCAATCGAAAAAGGTCCCCCTGGACAAAAAAAGCCTGGCCCGACCTTTCCGAAGAGATCTTCCCGCGCGCTACCCGAAGAGGGTCGACCAGGAGATCCAGTGCCACAACATTCCATCCCCGCTTCAGAAAAGGCGCGAGATTCCGGCCTTCTCCCGACCCGATCTCCAGAACCGTTCCGAAACCCGATCCGTTGGCGGCTTCGAGAAGCAGGTCGACGAGTCCCGAGGGTCCTTCCCGTGGCCAACCTATGTTTCCACTGCGATAGGCCTCGGCGAAAAATTGGGTTTGCCGATCATACACCTTCCTGTCGGTTTCCATCAATGGGGTCCTCATGCTAGATTAGAAAAAGCCATCCAGACAATGATTCAGAGTCTGCGGATTCATCCATTTTCACAGGAGCTGGCCGTTAACGATGAATCTCTTGTTCAGACCCTCGCTATTCAAAAATGAACAGGCCCTCCTTGAAATTGACTCCCTTCTCTCCGAATCGGATCTATCCTTTTCCCTTTTCCTGTCCAGAACGCACATCATCCTTGCCAATTCCCGTTTTTTACAAAGATGGAATCTCGTAAGAGCCGGCTTCCCCCGATTTTCTCTTGCTGACCACGCCAATCAGATCGCCCAGTCTCTCTCCGGTGAAACAAAGGGACGGTTTTGGGACTGGGCATCCTCCCTTTCGCCCCACCCTTCCCTCATTGACCTTCCCGATCCGGAATCAGGGAAAAAAAGGTTCATTCTCAAAGTCCCGACCAAGAAGGAGAGCGCGGAGGATCCGTTCTTTCTCGAAAAGATCTCTGAGGAGCTCGATGAAAGCGGAAAGGAGGCTTTGATTCTTCTGGGTCGGCGAATTCGCACCCCTGCGAGAATAATCATTCGGAGTGTCAGCGACGAGCTCCTGATCGACCATTTTTTCAAGGATGAACTGGGCACCGATCCGAATGCGGCCATGGCCCAGGTCTATCTTTCAACCACCTCCTCGTGGTCACCATCCGCCGAGTTCTGGCGTGTCAGATACAATCCGGATGAAGGAAGGAAACTGATTGCAGAATCCCTTTCCAAAGAAGAATCCAAGGAAATTCTCCCATTCCGGCGGATCCTCTTCGCAAAGAACCCGGGGGAAGGATACTGGGCGGATTTTCCCCTTCTCTACAATCGCACATTTTTTGGAAAAGTCCGGCTCTTTCGGCCCGAATCAAGAAAAAGGGAGCTTCCCGGCCTCAGCTCCTTTCAACCCAAGGTGCAAGTGCTCTCAAGGAACCTCTTCGAAATCCGCAAAAACCTGGGAGATTTGCTCCCAACCGCAAGAGAGCCAGAATCAGGATTCCTCGATCGACGGGAAGCGATGCTTCTCATCGAAGCCCTGATAGAAGAACACCGCATAACGGGAACCGGATTTGGTCTGATCGGAATCAGAACCGAGATTCCAAATCACAGGTCGCTCATGATCAAAGTCAGAGCCAACCTCAGATTCTACGATGAAATCGCCCATATGACACAGCGGGAATATCTTCTGATACTTCCTGCGATGGATCCACGTCATTCCGACACCATCATCGAACGGATCCGGGACCTTCTCCTGGGGATGAACAGGGACCAGTCGCCACTGATTATCTTTGGATCGATTTCCTACCCGGAGACAACCAAAGGGCCGATGAATCTGGTCAGAAGCGTTTTCAAGAACGAGGATGCCCAGCCATTACAAAAGAAACCGATCGCAGATTAACAGACTTAAGGAGAACAAATGGCCAGCCCCTTCGACCCGGAAGATAACGACCGGAAGGATCCACATGACGATATCGGGATTCCTCTGTTATGGATCCTCCTGCCTGTCGCCCTCATCTTCATCGGCATCATCGGAATGACCATCTACCATCTCAGGAATCTGGACTTTTTGAAACAGTAAATGAAGACCACCCGGACAGGCTTAGGTCTTCCTTGTCAGTCTGTCCAGAAAATCCCTCGAAAAAAGTCCTGTCATTACTTCTTCGACAGGCCCTTCCATCCGAAGCTCCCTGTCCTCTCCCACCTCGATACGCAAAATGCCTCCCGGCATCCGGACCGTCACAGGACTCTTGACCTTTCCCAGGAAGACGGCGCAAGAGGCCGCCGCACAGGAGCTGCTCCCCGACGCCTGGGTATACCCTGCCCCCCGTTCCCAGATCCTGATTTCAATTTCGTTCGAACCCACAACACGCACCATTTGGGTATTGATCCGTTTCGGAAAAAGTGGATGGTGCTCGATCAACGTCCCATACTCCCGGATGAAGGGGTCGTCGATGGACTCCACAAAAAAAACAAAATGCGGGTTCCCGACCGACAGTGCCGATCCTTTGACGGTAACGTCCCCGTTGATCTTCAATTCCTCCTCGATCATGGGGGTGCTCCGGTCCTTGATGCCGACAGCCGCCGGATCAAAGGTGTAAGTTCCCATCTCCACCAGAACGGCGACAACCCGATCGGATTGATCGGTCCGAACCGTGGAACGGACTCGACCTCCGGCAGTGTCTATCAGAAACTCCTTGTCTTTTGCGTAGCCGTACTCGTAAAGAAATTTCGAAAAAATTCGCAGGCCGTTTCCACTTTTTTCGGCCTCTGATCCGTCGGGATTGAAGATTCGGAGACCGAAAGGAGGGATGTCTTTTTCAAGCAAAAGAATCCCGTCCGATCCCACTCCGTAGTTCCTGTCGCAAATCAGACGGATATTGTCTTCGGTCAAGGGAGGTGTTTGCGCTCCTTTTACCATGACGATGTAATCGTTCCCCAATCCATGACTCTTGACAAAATCAAACGGCATCACCACTCCTTCAATTCATTTAAAATTCCTGGTTTCTGCATTCCGGAGAGCCCCGGGCGTCTCAGAGAGAATCTGCCAGTCCTTGCGTGCACGCCTGCTTTCAGGATCGACAGTCAGGGCATTGCCAAGATCCTGGGCCGACGCCGCATAGCGGTGATCCCGATACTCCGCCTCCGCGCGACTCACAAGCGACCTGACCATTTCGTTCACACGATCCTGGACTCTCTGGGCAACCGCATCGTCCTTCCTGTAAGACAGGGCTTTTCGGGCATGAAGGAGAGCCAACGGGTAACGGCCCGCCATATATTCGCTTTCAGACAATTTTCCGTAGGCCCAGCCGATCATGGGATCGAGAGCCCCATCCCTGGGATTTTTTGACTTCAAGACCAGAAGCTGCGACAGGAGTTCTCCCCAATCCTGGCCGTCCTGGCCTGAAACGACCACCCGGGCTTTTGTTTTTTCGATCTCAGAGCGGAGGACCGGATCCTCCGGGGTCATAGTCCGGGCGATTTCAAGCGCCGAAAGAGCCCCTTTGAGACGGCCTGATTTGCGCCTCTCTCTTGCGATTCCCATGTAGTAGGCCGCACCGACAATACGGATCGTTTTTTCGTCCTTCCGAAGCAGGCGTCGGTTGTCATCGGAAAGACTCCCTGTCTTCTCCCAGTCCCGAACCCATGACAGAGCCTTACGGAAATGGTTGTCCCTGAGAAGCGCCTTGAGTTCGGGATAGTTATTTTGGAAGCGTGTGTCAGCGGAAGAGGCTGTCCTCCGGGTCCCCATCAAAGAGTGAAAGAACGAGCCGGATTGGCACCCGGACAAGAGGGTCAAGCTGACGGCAAGCACCCATGGAAGCCCTTTTCCGACACCATTTCCCATCCGCCCTCCTTAACTCCGGTGAAGATTGGCTCTACTGCCATGTGAAGCCGAGTTTGCCAACGAAATCACGCTCCAGCATCCTTTTGTAGGCCCTCTGGAGCGGAGCGATCGAAGTAAGGGGACCGACATCGTCGACAATGGGACGGATATTCCCTCCCGCCACCCAACCAAGCATCGCCAGGATGTCCGAACGATGAGCAAGGTAAACTCCATGCAGAGAGAGTTGGCGCCCGAAAAGCTCCCTTGTCAAAAACTGTGTCGGGGCCCCGGTCGTTTCTCCAATGATGACGGCCCTTCCTCCTTTGCGGAGAAGGGGGAGGATTTTGGGGATGGTCGCGCCTCCGACGGTATCGAGCACGCCGTCAAAGGGTTTTCCTGAAAGCTTGAGGAGCTGCTCCGGCCATTCCGCGGCATCATGGGAGACCAGGGGAATGTTCATGAATCGGGCCAGGATCTCCTTTTTTTTCTCAGGACCATACGTTCCATAGACTTCAAGACGCAGGACACTGGCCAGCAAACAGGCCAGGTGGCCGACCCCCCCGCTTGCCCCGACAACCAGCCACCGTTCTCCGGGACGGGCACCACCCCTCACAACAAGCCCCTGATGAGCCGTCGCCCCGGCGAGGGTCACAGCCGAAGCCTGGAGCGGATCGATGGACGGAGGAACAGGCAGAAGACGGGAGGCAGGAAGGCAGACATACTCGGAAAAAACCCCCTGGATATGGCCCCCGAGGACGCGATAGGAGGGACAGAGGGATTCCAGACCACTCCGGCAAAGTTCGCAAACCAGACACCCCTGACCAGGGGACAAGGCGACAGAGGCTCCCACTTCGAGAGAAAACTCCGGAGCGATGCCTTCACCCAGAGCATCGACCACCCCAACCCCTTCCGATCCCATCACATGAGGCAGGCTCACCGAATAAGCCGGAGATCCGGAAAGGACCCACAGATCGATATGATTCAGGGTGTGCGCCAGCATCCGGACCCTCACCTCGCCCCGAGACGGGACAGGAACAGGCTGATCATACAGAACCAGCGATTCGACATTCTTTCCGCCCGAAAGATAAACCGTTCTCATGCAATATCTCCCACCGTCAGCCGCCTTCCGTTGTAGGCCCTTCCGCCACCTAGCAGGCGCTCCATGCAAAAGCGTCCTATCTTATCCCCGATCGTCTCAGGAGCAGGAAGAGTGTCCCTTTTCTCCTCCGGATAGGCGATTTGGCGCATTCTCGTGATCATGCCACCCGGGTTGAGCGAAAGGCTGAAAAGAGGAGCAGGAAGATCAAGGGAGAGCTGAGTCGAAAGCGCCTCCACCCCTGCCTTGGCTATCCCATAAGCCCCCCAAGAGGAACGAAGGGTTGACGCCACTCCCGAAGAAATGAAAAGATGTCCCCCCACACCACGCTCCAGAAAATGCCTGGAAAGTATTGTCGACCAATAGAGGGGCGCGTGAAAATTCACATCGATTTCCCGATCCGCATCCTCGACGGGAGTCTCCAAGAGACTTCGTCGCCCGGAGAGGTATCCGGCACAGTAAATGGCAAGGCCCGGAAAGTCCGTGCTTTCTTTTCCGGAAACAAGTCGTCGCACAAATTCTTCGGAAAGAATCCTGTCACAATAGTCAAAAGCCGCGGTCGCCGAAAGGAGGGATTTGAAATCAGCAGACTCATCCATGAGGGAGGTAAGACTTTCTTTTGAGCGGGTCAGGCAGGATACCGAAATGTTCCTTGAAAGAAAAAAACGGACAAGAGCCCTTCCCAAGCCACTCCCGGCCCCCAGGACGAGAACCATGGGTTTCATCTTCGGATCTTTTCGGCGCGTTCCTCTTCTTCGAGCAAGGTTTTGCAGGAAATGCAAAAGGTGGTCACAGGCCTGGCAAGCATCCGTTTTTCCTCGATTTCATCCCCGCACCGCTCGCAGACGCCGAAAGATCCCGACTCAATTCTTTCCAGAGCCTCATCGATCTTCCGGAGCAATTTCTTTTCCCGCTCTTTCAGACGATAGGAAAATCCTTGCGATTCCTCGATAGAAGCCAGATCCGACGGATCAGGGAACAACTGGACTCCTTTTTCCACCGTGGACTGGAGAACCTTTTCTGCTCCGGAAATGATTTCCTTCTTTTGTTGCTGAAGAATTTCCCGGACTTTTTCGAAGCTTTCCATCAAGATCCTTTCGCCAATCTCGCTCCCTCATGGAACGATACCTGGGGATTTACGAAGGCCGAAAAGAGAGTAAGGGCCCTCATCGAAACAAAAGCATGACAGTGATTTTAACAGATTCCTCCGTACGATTGCATCCACATATTCCGTGATAAAAAATGCGACAAGAACCCTCAGCATTTTCTGCGGTGGGGGGATACATGCCGACATTGTTTTTCATTCCCTTTGTTCGACGAATCATCAGACTGTTCCCGATGTCTCCGGAACCCTCTTGTCTTGAATTTTACTGAATATTCTGATAGATTTCGTTCAACCATACGAAATTTTCATGCGGAGAGATGGCCGAGAGGCTGAAGGCGGTTGACTCGAAATCAACTCTGGGGGGAACCCCAGCGGGGGTTCAAATCCCTCTCTCTCCGCCAAATTCTTTCCAGGGGCCTGAAGGCGCTCATATCCTCGGAGCCGACATTGTCCACAAAGCAGGACACCCTTTACCGACTGCTGTCGAACCATATTGCTGATTCAACAAATTCGGCATTTCTTCTGATCGGAACGGACTACAGGATTCAATGGGTCTCCGATGCGGCCAGGAAGCTTCTTTTCAAAAATGTCCCTGACATCGAAGGAATGTCCTGCGCGCGAGGTCTCAGAGGAAGGATCTGTTCGGCCGAATGCATCGAGGAGGTCCGTCTGCCCAACGGAGAGGCAACCCCCTTTGGAGCCGCCTGCCTAAAGGAAGTATTCGGAGAATTCAGCCTCAAAAACTCCCTGATGGATTCCGATGGGAAAACGGTAGGCCTTTTAAAGCAAATCACTTCAACCGCAGACACTCTCCATCATTCCAAGACGGATGAGTTCGAATCCAGGGGTTCCTGGCACTCGACGCTCGCCCCGACTCTGGCGCGAATCGCCGAAACAACCATCCCCATTCTCCTTGTCGGTGAAACGGGTACGGGGAAAGAGGTTCTTGCGCAGCGCATTCATGAACTGAGCCCGCGCAAAAACAATCCCTTCATCATTCTCGATCTGTCCGTCGTTCCCGAATCCCTCGTCGACGATGCCCTGTTCGGACATACCCGGGGGGCTTTTACCGGCGCAACATCCGATTACACCGGAAAGCTCCTTCAGGCAGACGGGGGAACCCTTCTCCTCGATGAACTGGAGAACATCCCCCTGTCCGTTCAGGCCAAGCTTTTGCGTTTTCTGGAAACCGGAATCGTCGAACGGATCGGACAGACAAAAAAACACGCGATCGATGTCCGGATCCTGGCCGCGACGAATGTCAGCCCCGAGGAGCTATTATCATCAGGACGATTGAGGGAGGATCTTTTCTATCGTCTCCGTGGCATGACCATCCTTCTTCCTCCTCTAAGGGAAAGGAGGGAAGAGATCCCCCTTCTCATCCAGACTTTCCGCGGGAACTGGTCCGCACGTCACCGACGGAAAGCCCCGGACTTCTCGCAAGATCTGGTCGGGAGGTTTTGCGATTACCCGTTCCCGGGAAACATACGGGAACTCAAGCACATGGTTGATCTGTGCCTTAGCCTTACCGTTGATCAGACAGTGACGGTGGACAACATGCCCGATCCTGTCCGGGATATTCTTGTCAAAAAACCAAACGACGGCCACTCGATTAACGAGCCCGTTCTTTCACGAAGCTCGAAAAATGTCGAAGAAGCCATCGCAGCGGTGGAAAAGGACATGATCCAGCGTGTCCTCTTGCAACATCGTGGCAGGGTTTCCGATGCCGCCCAATCTCTCTCCATGAGCCGAATCACTCTCTGGCGCAAAATGAAGAAATACAAACTGGACCGCCGCAAGACGTTTCCCTCCTGAAACTCCACTCCGGCAACGTTACCGGCAAAAGTCACCCCCCTGAAACCCTCCTCCTTAACCTGGTCCCACCCCGAGATCGCCCAAAACTCCAAGCTGTTTGCATGAAAAGATAAAAATATTTATCTCGACTGAAATGCCATTGGCATGAATCTTGATATGAAGACTCAAAGAAAGAGGAATAAATTTTCTTCTTTCCGGGCATCTTCAATTCTCAATACAAATCAGGAGGAGAAATAAAATGAGTGGAGCAAAAAATCTCACCTTTGTAATCCTTGCAGCGTTTCCCTTTCTTCTCATGGCCGTCTTCGAAAAAATTGACCATGCCCTGAAGGGCGGACTCGGCGGATTCTAGATCCTGCCGCCATTCCCCCGTGGGAAGGAGAAAAACAGAAAAGGCTATTTGCTTTTCGGAGGTTCTCCTTCCCTTTTTTTTTCAAAAAAATTCTGCAAAAGAATCCGTGACTCCACCTCAAGCACTCCGGATACAACCTTAATCCTGTGGTGAAGCCTGGGATCGTTGTGCAGGTCATAGAGTGACCCTGCCACTCCCCTTCGAGGTTCCCTTGCTCCATAGACAAGCCGTGAAATCCGTCCTTCGAGCATAGCGCCAAAACACATGAAGCAAGGCTCAAGCGTGACATAAAGCGAGGCTCCCGCCATTCGGTAGTTTCCAACCCGTGAGGCCCCCATCCGGATGGCGACCATCTCCGCATGCGCCGTCGGGTCGTTCAAAACTCTTCCCCGATTCCAGCCCTCCCCGATGACATCCTCTCCCAACACAAGGATCGCTCCGACGGGTACATCCTCCCCGTCCATGGCATTTCTTGCGCGGGCAAGCGCCTCCCGCATCCAGAACGCATCCCGACTTGTCATGTGTGCGGTTGCCGTCTAAAGACCCGATCGACGCGAGCCTGGTCGAGAGGACGCAGAAGTATGCTGTCCACATTGACATGGGGGGGACGGGTGACAGCCCAGACAACGGCCTCAGCCACATCTTCCCCAGAGAGAGGGGTCATCCCCTCGTACACCTTTCTTGCTCTCTCAGCATCTCCCTGGAATCGAACGAGAGAAAACTCTGTCTCGACAAGTCCGGGGTCGATTTCCGTGATGCGAACCGGCTCACCAAGCCACTCAAGGCGCAAGGTCTCCGTCACGGCGCGCAGGGCATGCTTGGCGGCGGTATAGCCCGCTCCGCCAACATAGGTTTCAATGGCAGCCACGGAGCCGATGTTTACGAGATGACCCCGTCCACTTCGGCGGAGTCTCGGAAAAATGGAACGCACCATCCGAACTGTTCCCAGGACATTGCTCTGATACATCTCGAGCCATCCGGCCTCGTCCCATTCCAGAACGGGGTCGAGCCCCAGGGCTCCACCCGCATTGTTCACAAGGACATGAAGGGTTTCGGGAAGATGCGACACAAAAGCGGACACGGAATCGGTGCTTCGAACATCAAGATCTAACGGAAACATTCCTGTTTCCCGGGCGAGACGTTCGAGACGATCGAGGCGCCTGGCCCCTCCGTAAACCTGAAATCCACAACGCGACAGAAGCCTGACAGTGGCGGCCCCGATTCCGGAAGAAGCCCCTGTCACGACGGCATTTTTCGGCTCATTCATATTCATAAGCAGGGTTCCCTTTCCTGACCCGTGGATTTTGACTTGCCGTTTTAGAATTCTCTTTCCATAATTGAAGACATGACGACTCCAGCAAGATCCATTATCCATGAAAAAGAGAGTCGAGGACACATTGTGCCCCGGTTTATTCCGTTCCTTTTGTTCCTCGGTTATTTCTGGGCCGCGATCGACCCTGTTTTCGCCCTTCCCCTGAACGATCCGACCTATCCCTCACCACTACGCCAAGGGGTTCAGGAAGCGGCGCGACAGATTCTGGCGAACCATCCAAAGAAGGCCCTGACCATCCTCAACCCCCTGTTCAAGCTCTATCCTGATTATACGATCGTCTTCACTCTGGGGGGCATGGCCTATGGAAAAAGCGGCCTGAACAAAAAAGCCATCGAGATGGAACGGAGGGCCCTTGCCCTCGACCCCGACAACATCACGGCAAAAATCAGCCTCGGTATTGCGGAAGGGAACACGGGCCACTTCAGGAGAGAGCTGGCCGAAGAAAATGCCGTCATCCAGAAAGATCCGAAGAGAGAACCGGCCTGGAAGGCGGCCGGATGGGCCTACGCCTCATTGGGTCAATGGAAGGCGGCCCGCTTTTCAGAGGAAAAGGCGATCGATCTCAGACCATCCGATGCAGGGGCGCGCATGATTCTTGGGCTGGCTCTTGCCCACGAAGGGTATCTTCAGGAAGCTCTCCTGATGGAGGAGTCGGCCCGCAGGATCGACCCGCAGGATGAAGGAATCCGGCGATCGATCACCTTCATAAAGCATGAAATGGCTCCCCACGGCCCCAGGAAGAGCAAAACAAACGGCTTCAACCCAATTCTGGCCCCGACTCCGGGTCCGGCCTCCTCGACGGCGACCCCCGAAAGTTCCCAGCAGACATCCCCCCCTCCCATTCGCGCACCCTCCGTCCTCCATTGAGGTTTGTCTTTTTTCCGTGAATATCCTAGAATTTCCTGTGTCGGAGGGGTGGCCGAGTGGCCGAAGGCGGCGGTCTTGAAAACCGTAGAGCGAAAGCTCCGTGGGTTCGAATCCTACCCCCTCCGCCAACCCGATCCTTTTTTCGAAATTCGTCAGAAGGAGGCTTTCGTCTGGCGACGTTGAATCCCGACGCTGATTTGGGGTATTCTTCCTCGTCTGATTCTTGAAAAAAAACACCCGATCAATTCCCTTGGAGAGGTGGCCGAGTGGTCGAAGGCGTCCGCCTGCTAAGCGGATGTAGGACCAAAAGTCCTACCCAGGGTTCAAATCCCTGCCTCTCCGCCATATAATGATTTCTTGTATTCGCCTCAAAACACTTTCCTCTGAAAATTGATTTCCTGGAACAATTTGGGACACTGAACCTCGAAGACAGCAATCTCTTCCAGGAGGTGTTTCCGTGGCGACGATCGACAAGCGGGACGACCTGCAATGGCGGGCTCAGACAAGACGCAAGGGCTTTCCTGTCCAGCGAAAAACATTCAACACCAGAGCCGAAGCCTGGGCGGCCGTTGTCGAGTCGGAAATGGTCCGGGTTGTCTTTGTCTCCCGGTCCGAATCGGAATCGACCACGCTCAAAGACCCGCTGGACCGCTACAAACAGGAAATACTTCCGACGAAGAAAAGCCAACATTCCATCCTGTCGCAAATCCGGCTCATTTCAGACCGTCTCGGGCAATATTCCCTTGCTGCGATCACCCCGTCCCTTCTTGCCAAATATCGCGACGAACGGGGGAAAGAAGTTGGTCCCCAATCCGTCAAGCACGATCTCTCCCTCCTGTCCCGTCTGTTCAATGTTGCGATCAAGAAATGGGGAATCGCTCTTCCCATGGGAAATCAATTTCGGCAGATCCGGATGCCAGAACTAACTTGAGGGCAGGGAGCGGCGGGGACTTCCGAAGAACTGGAAAAGGTAGCCGCGGTAGCCGGATCGAAAGAGTTCGGAGACCTGCTTCGATTTGCCATCGAATCGGGGATGAGAAGAGGAGAGATTGTTTTCATGAAATGGGAACAACTGGACCTCAAAAAACGAACCCTTCGAATTCCCGAAACGAAAAATAACATTCCAAGGACTGTTCTCCTTTCTCGGGAAGCCCTCCGAATCCTCTCCGATCTCCCCAGGCGGATCGATGGATACGTATGGGGTTCAACCCCCGATTGGCTCTCTCATCTTTTCGCCAATTCTTGCAAAAAGCTGGGATTGAAGATCTTCGTTTCCACGATCTCCGGCACGAGGCGACCAGCCGGTTCTTCGAGAAGGGGCTGAACACCATGCAAGTGGCCGCCATCACGGGACACAAGACCTTGCAGATGTTAAAAAGATATACTCATTTAAAAGCGGAGGATCTTGCGGAGTTGTTGAAGTAAAGCCTTCCTTCCCGTTGAACTGGATCCAAGGAGAAAAGCATGGCCTCATCGATCGAAGCAATCCAGAAGATCCTTCAGGAAACCGTCGCCCCGGGCTTCAGCGATATTCGGGAACGCCTGACTCGTGTCGAGCTTGAAATCAAGCGACTTGACGACAAGATAGATAGTGGTCTTCTCCGAAAAGACGAGCGAATGACCCACCTCTCGTCCATGTGGACAATCTTCACACGTTTACAGGTGTGTCCCACAAGCCCCATGTCCACTCGTCGGAAATATGGGTTAAGATCAGCCCTAAAGACAGGGGCTTGCGCGGCGTGTTCGGTCAAGGAAGGAACAATCGGAGTAAGCCCCACCCCCGAAAAGTCCCTTGAAAACCTGGAAAAACGAAAATATCGTTCACAGATCCGGAGGATTCCCCAACGGAGTCCGGAGGGTGAACGACAAAAACCGGGTCTCATGAGAAAAAAGACGCGTCCATAAACGCCGGTTCTTGCCAGCAGTCCAAATATTCCCGGGATATTCGATCAGGAGAAGGCCCTTACGGGATCAGACCGTGATCTCATTTCCAAAGACAGTGGTCTTGTTCCTCCCGAGCGCCTTCGAGGTATAGAGGGCCTTGTCCGCCCGCTCCATCATGGCATTCCAGTCTGGACCAAAGCGCGCGCCATCGACACCGATCGAGATTGTCATGACCCCCATCTTCTGACGTTTTGTCACATTCGTGATCTCGATCTTTTCGACGGCCTTCCGGATTTTTTCGGCCACTCCGAATCCCTCATCCGAAGATGCTCCGGGAAGGAGTAGGGCAAACTCCTCGCCTCCGACGCGGGCGGCCAGATCTCCCGGGCTTCTGACACACATTTTGAGTATCCTGGAGACAGCCACGATCGCCTTGTCTCCGACCATGTGTCCATGAGTATCGTTGATCGTCTTGAAATGGTCGATATCGAGCATCAAAACCGCCATCTCCTTCCCGGTGTGCCGCCCATCCGACAACAGTTCTTCCATCCTCGCATTAAGTCCCCGTCTGTTGAGAAGTTCCGTCAACGGGTCGATCAACGCCTCTGCCCGGGCCGTCCGGAGCTCCCGCTGCAGGATTTCAATTTTCTTCTGGCTCTCAGAGAGGTCGTGGCTCAGGCTGGCTGAACTTTCCTTGATGGAATGGGTGTCCCTGAGGACGGCTTCGATCAGAGCCTTGAGCTTCGGCTCGTCCATTCCGTTTTTCTGGAGTGAAGCACCATAGGACTCCATCCCTTTCTGGACTCGCTCGGCTTCATGTGTTGTGGACAACGTTGAATGGGAAAGCTTTTCCAGCAACTCCTGGATTTCCTTCGTGAGCGAATCCCGATGGTCGTTCAGAGGAAGGACATATTCCGGCGCCACATATCTGAGAAAAAGATTCTCCACATCCTTGTCCGAAGGGAGGATCCCGGATTTGACGAGGGTGTCGAGGGCATCCGAGAGCCCCGGATTGATTCCTGACACATATTCGTAAACCACCGCATAATGAATCGGAGTGAAGGAAAATCCCAACTCCGTCATCCGCTGCAGGACAAGGCGGAAAATTTCGGCACTGGATATCTTGCTTTCTGGATATCGAAGCATGATCGCTCCCATCACGCCATAGGTCCGATGATTCCCGCAATAACACTTGAATGTGCATTCTAGCATAAGGTGACGATGATCACATCTCAAAAATGGTGGGATACTGGACCAGGGAGCTCAGAATCGGGATAATCTAGCAGACAACTGATTGTCACATCTTTCTGGTTTTCCCGGACAATTCCGCTTTCATCTAGGAGAATGAAACATTAAAATATTTACATATTATCTAATCCCTGCTACGGTCTCCTGTGGGATTTATTCTGATACACTCACAGGATCGAGGAGGGAGAGATGCCACGTACCTCAGCGCGGGCTCCGCTGGTTCTGAAACCGGAAGAGAGGAAACAACTGGTTCAGTTGTCCCAGTCTCGAACGGCCCCCGGACGAGAGATCGAACGGGCCAACATCCTGTTGCGCTATGCCGACGGGATAACGATCCAGGCGATTCATCGGGAGCTTGGCCTGTCCCGTCCCACCATTTACAAATGTATCGACAAGGCCCTGGCGGCCGGGGTGGCCGTGGGTCTTCGTGACAAGCATCACCGGCCCAAGGCTCCGGAGATCACGGAGGAGGCCAAAAGCTGGGTCGTGAGCTTGGCCTGCACCAAACCCAAGGACCACGGACTGGCGGCTGAACTGTGGACCCTGTCAGCCTTGGCCGCCTTTATTCACGAAAGAGCGGAGGCGGCGGGGTTCCCGAGGCTGTCCAAAATTCCGAGGATGACGGTCTGGAGAATTCTCGATGCCGCCAACATCAAGCCTCACCGGATCCGGTACGACCTGGAAAAGAGAGATCCGGACTTCGACCGGAAGATGGCCGAAGTTCTGATGGTCTACCAGGAGGTCAACCTGAGAAACGCCACCTCTCCCACGCCCGAGGGAGAGGCGACCCCGGTCATCACGGTGAGCGTCGACGAAAAGCCGGGAATTCAGGCGCTGGGAACCACCGCTCCGGATCTTCCCCCTGTCCCGGGAAAGCATGCGTCGTTCGGACGGGATCACGAATACGTGCGTCATGGAACGGTCTCCATTCTGGCCGCGCTGGATCTTCATACCGGCGAAGTGATCGCCAATGTCGAAGACCGTCATCGAAGCCAGGAGTTCGTTGCCCTTCTCAAGCGCCTGGACGATCATTATCCCAAGGAGGCGGTGATCCGGGTGGTTCTGGACAACCACTCGGCCCACATCTCCCGGGAAACCATGGCGTATCTCTCGACCAGACCCAACCGCTTTGTCTATGTCCATACGCCCAAGCACGGGTCGTGGCTTAACCTTGTGGAAACAGCCTTCTCGAAAATGGCCCGCACCTTTCTCCGGCATATTCGGGTCTCCTCAAAGAAGGAACTCAAGGAGCGCATTCTGAAAGGAATCGACGAATGGAACGCAAACCCGGTGCTCTTCCGATGGAGCAATTTCGATCTCGGGTTGATATAAATTGTAAACCTATTTACGTTACAAACTACTAGGAGGATTCCCATCTTTTCACTCGGAGTGGTCAGCCATCTGTCCAGACATTCCAGCATGAACGACAAATCCGGCTGGGATATCGTTCTCTTTCATCTGGGAAAAACGCCAGTCTCCATTGCCGGCCTCATCGACTTTTCTTTTATCGTTCTTCTCGGCTTCATCCTTCGACATTTTCTCAAGAGGACCCTGGCCGCCAGGGCCCAGACCCAGTCCTCGCCACAAACGCGCCACATGATGGGTCTTCTGTCGACCCTTGCCGCCAATCTCGTCTTCGCCCTGTTCATCGTCATCGCTCTCGACAACCTCGGCGTCCGGCTTTCTTTTCTTGGAGGCACTCTTGGCGTCCTGGGCATCGGGATCGGGATCGGCCTTCAGAATCTCGCCGCGAACATGATCGGACTGGTCGTCATCCTCCTTGAAAAATCCATCCAGATCGGCGATCTGATCGAAATCGACGGAGTACTCGGGACGGTCGTCGAAATCAAGGGGCGATCGACGACCGTCATGAGCCGCGACAACATCGCCATCATCATTCCCAATGCCCATCTGATCTCCAACAAGGTCATTAACTGGAGCCACAGGGACCCCAAGACCCGCATGCATCTGAAAGTCGGAATCGGGATGGATCCAGCACTCCTCGACAAGGCTGTCGACATTCTTCGAACGCTGGCACTTTCCCATCCCGACATTCTGCCGGACCCGCCACCAGCGGTCTGGTTCACCGAATTCGGCGCATCATCCTTCAACCTCGAACTCGTTTACTGGATCAACGACGTAACCCTCCGCCACACCACCCTCTCCGACCTCAACTTCAGGATCGCAAGAGAGTTCCAGGCTGCGGGAATCGATCTTCCCTATCCGCACAACGTCGTGATCTTTTCACACGGACCAGACGCCGCAGGCGGCCCTTCCCCGCCATCACCTATTGCGCCCGGAACCCCTGCGGGGGGATAATGGATTCCATGAAAATAGGAATCCTCCTCTCGACCCATCCAGAAAAACAGGACGGAGAGCCCGTCCGTATGATTGCGGAAGCAGCTCTCGCCTCGGGCGACGATGTTTACCTCTATCTTCTCGACGAGGGGGCCCGCTTCCTCGCGCATCCGTGGGTTCACGAACTTGTCGACCGGGGAGCGTCGGTCTATACCTGCGCCTACGCGGCCCAAAACCGTAAAATTCCGGATCCTGGAAAAACGACATTTTGCGGACTGGTGGTTCTGACCCAGGTTATCGAGGGGTGCGACCGATTTCTGGCTTTTGCCTGAAAGGATTTTTGTGGCTTCTTCACACAGGACCCTTCTCATGATCAAGGCCGATCCGGCCAATGACCCTCGCCCGGCAGAGGCGGTCCGTTCGGCTCTTGGCCTGATCGCAGGAGAGATACCCGTCACCGTCTACCTTTTCAGGGAGGCCCACGCCCTTCTCCTGTCCTCCCAGGATGAACTTCTCGACCTTGAGGACGGAGAAGTCCTCCACCGGTTTCTCAAAACATTTTTCGACATGGCAGCAGAGATCTTTTACGAACCCTTCGCGTCGCCGCCACCCGGGGGAATCCGGGGGAAAGCACTGCCCCCAAAGGATCTGGGGCGGATGATTCCAAGCTTCGATCATACGATCTTTTTTTAGGACGGACAGCATGCTCATCCTCATCCGGCAAGATCCGGACTCCCGCCTCCGGGAAGTCATCACCTCGATCGAGGAAGAAAGTCCCGGCTCGTTACTCGTCTATCTGAAGGGGACCGGCCTTTCCGGCCCGACCTCACCCCCCCTGGTCCTGCCGGACCGGACTTTTTCCATTTCAGCATCCATTCCAGGTGTTTCGCAGATCGATTCCAAGGCCCTTCTCGACCTGGTTCACGACAATGAGCGCATTCTCGTTCTTCCCTGATCCTTTTCTCCCCGGAAGAGACGTCGTTCATTTTTTCATCCTCCCCAACCCCCTTGTTTTCCACTGCACCTGACGGTATGATTGTCGGATGTTCCGCATTTGATCGCCTTGCGTGGAGAGATGTCCGAGCGGCCGAAGGAGCACGACTGGAAATCGTGTAGGTGCCTAAAAAGT
>JAPTWQ010000067.1 GCA_028064945.1 Nitrospiraceae bacterium
CCAACAAGGAGCTTGAGGCCTATGCCGGACAGTTCCAGACGCTGGCCAACTTCGAAGTGATCCAGCCCACCGGGAACTGGATGATCTCCGACGGCTACACCTTTTTTCTCGGACCCTATACTCACACCGGCGTCCGGATGCACTACGCCCCCAATGCCACCACCAATTTGTATCTCGGTGTGAACAACGGCTGGAACAGCAACATGCAGTCAAACGAGGGAAGCTATTTTCAGGATATCGAGCTTGGCTTGGTGGCCAATCCTATCTCCTGGCTCAATATCAACTTTTCCGGATATCTGGGTCCCCAGGTGAGGAACGTCTATTTTGACGGACTTGCAGCGGCACCAGGTGGGGTGGGAGCTAATATCATTAATAATTCTAATGCCAACACCCCGACCTGGAGAAATTACGGCGCCTTTGTGGTCGAGGTGGGTCCGATCGACCATCTGTGGTTTGTCACCGACGATTCTTACGGATGGCAGGCGGAAGGAAATGTCGATTCTTCCGGAACCCCTATCGGCAATGCGACATGGTATTCAAGCGAGAACTTCGTTCGCTATGATATCAACGACACGATGGATGTTGTTGCCCGGTATGAAGTCTATTACGATCCCAACGGCTTCATGACCGGCATGAAGGGAACTGCGATCAACGACGAGTCGATTGATTACCAGTGGAATTTTATGCCCAATGTGATCAGCCGTGTGGAGTATCGCCACGACAACTCCAATAATCCTATTTTCAACAACTTTTACTATAACAATGGAAACAGGGGCCTTCCTCTTTACTCCCAGGACACTGTTGATGTTGAGCTGATCTACTCGTTCTAAAGCAAGACAGCTTTCTCCTTCTGGCCGCATCCCTGGTGGATCGGCCGGGGGAGAAGTTTTCCGGAGACTTTCCCGACCGTCGTGATGTCATGACGGTTACAAACTGGACACTTTCAAGGAGAACTCCATGAAATCCATTTTATCAAATAAAAGCTCCTGGATTGCCGGGATTGCCCTTGGGCTCCTGACCCCGGCCCTGGCGTTTGCGGATACCACGCCCACACCACCTCCACCGACGATTGCCGCGGTGGCATCCGACACCATCTGGACCGTTGTGGCGGCTGTTCTCGTCATGTTCATGCAGGCGGGCTTCGTACTGTTGGAAGCCGGTCTGACCAGAGCCAAGAATGCAGGCCATATTGCGGTCAAGAACATTGTGATCTACTCCATTTCGTCTCTCGTTTTCTGGGCGGTGGGTTTTGCCATCTGCTTCGGAACGGGAAACTCCATCATCGGAACATCGGGATGGGGACTTGATGTGGCGGATAAAGACATTGCCACGGTCTTTGCCTCGCTGTCATTCAGCGATGTGCCTCTTGCGGCCAAGTATCTGTTTGAAGTCGTCTTCTGCGCCGTCTCCCTGGCGATCGTCTGGGGCGGCATGGCAGAGCGTACAAAGTTTTCGACCTACATCATCTTCGGTGTGGTCTTCTCCGCGGTGATCTACCCGGTTGTCGGCCACTGGATCTGGGGTGGTGGATGGCTTTCAACCCTGGGAATGCAGGATTTTGCAGGATCCACGGTTGTTCATCTTCAGGGTGCGGGTGCCGCCTTGGCGGGTGCTCTCCTTCTCGGACCCAGGATCGGAAAATACACCAAAGATGGCAAATCCAACGCCATTGTGGGCCATAACATTCCCTTTGTTGTTCTTGGAACCTTTATCCTCTGGCTCGGGTGGTTCGGGTTCAACCCAGGCTCCACCTTGATGGCGACGACTCCTTCTGTCGGCTACTTTGCCTACATTGCCATGACCACCAATCTTGCGGCGGCTGCCGGAGCTCTTGCAGCCATGTTTACCGCCTGGAAGATTCTCGGCGCCCCTGACATGAGTATGGTTGCAAACGGTGCCATTGCCGCTCTTGTTGCCATTACCGCTTCCTGTGCTTTTGTCGATCCATGGGCCTCTGTCGTGATCGGTGCCGTTGCCGGTGTCATTGCGGTCGTCGGTGTTCTGGCCATTGACCGGATTCATATCGATGATCCTGTCGGAGCGGTTTCTGTCCATGGTATGGCCGGCATCTGGGGAACTCTTTCCAATGGGCTTTTTGCAACCCCGGACCGTGTCAAGCTTCTGGCTGTCGGAACTCCTGGCCTTTTTTACGGTGGCGGATTCCATCAGCTCCTGGTTCAGGCGGAAGGTGTCAGCGCTTCCCTGGCTTATGTCTTCTTTGTATCGCTTCTCGTCTTCTACGTCATCAAGGTCACAATCGGACTTCGTGTCTCCGAGCATGACGAGGTGAGCGGTCTTGATATCAGCGAACACAAGATGTGGGGATATCCAGAGATGTTCTCCGGAGGTTTCGGTGGCGGTACAGCTCCTGGCGAACTCGCTGGCAGAAGTGAAATGAGTATGTCAGCTGCCAAACCCGTGACTCAAAGAACCTGATTGCAAACGGATGGGCTCCGGGTTCCCGGAGCCTTCCATCGGCTGGGACCCAAGAATATTCGATATAACCCGGGTTTTTTAGGGAAAGGAATCAGCAGATGAAAAAAGTGGAAGCCATCATCAAGCCGTTCAAGCTTGATGCAGTCAAGGAAGCGGTGACCGCCCTCGGCGTGTATGGCATGACCGTCACCGAAGTCAAGGGATACGGACAGCAGAAAGGCCATACGGAACAGTACCGTGGGGCAGAATATGTCGTGGAGTTTATCACCAAGATCAAAGTTGAAATCGTTGTTGCCGATGCCAAGGTTTCTCCTGTTCTGGAAGCGATCCGCCGGACAGCAATGTCAAACTCTATCGGAGATGGCAAGGTGTTTGTCTCGCCTGTGGAAACAGCGTTGCGAATTCGAACCGGTGAAACAGGAGACGCTGCGCTTTAGTCTTTTTATGCTCCTGCGACATCTGGTTGTTATAGAAGAGCCCTCCAAAACCTTCCGGAGGGCTCTTTTTATGTGGAAGCGAATTTTCCGTCGGGAGGCTGTTTCACGACACGTCCCAGCAAGAGAGAATTTCCGACGACAACGACGGAAGACAGGGCCATGGCCAGCCCATCAAAGGTTGGCGGAACAAACTGGTGGGTCAGCGGATAGAATGCTCCCGCAGCAAGCGGGATGCCCACGATATTATAGCCAAAGGCCCACCAGAGATTTTGCCGGATTCTCGAAAGGGTCATTCTCGAAATGTAATGGGCAAAGGACAAAGGAGAAAGGCCACCGGGGGGAAGAAGGATGTCTCCCCGTTCCCGCGCAATGGCGGCACCTTCCCCCATGGCAACGCCAAGGTCGGCTCTCGCCATGGCGGCCGCGTCATTGATCCCGTCACCAACCATGACCACGATCTCCTTTTGCTTGCGCCAGCGGGAGATCATCTCCTCCTTGTCAACCGGTGATTTTCCGGCATAGGTTTCTTCTGCGGGAATGCCTGCCATCCGGGCGATTCTCCGGGCTTCTTCTTCATGGTCTCCTGAAAGGAGCGTTGTCTTGATGCCCATTGTTTCAAAATAGCGGACAACTCCGGGAGCTTCCGGCCGGATGCTGTCCACAAGGATGTAGCGCCCGACATATTTTCCCTGGTAGGCAACGGCTACAACCGACCCTTCATCTTTTTCCCGGCCATCGAAAGGAAGGATGATCCCATGTCGGGAGAGAAATCCAGGGCGTCCCAAAAGAAGTTCTCCCTCGGGGCCGGATTCCCGTTTTCCTTTCATTCCTTCTCCCTGGGTTTCTGTCACAATCCATGACTCTCCGGGTTCACGCGTCGACAGGCTGGCCTTCCGGCCGTTAAGCCTGGCTGCCAGCGCCCGGGACAGTGGATGCGTTGCGAGTGAAACCACGGGCAGGAGGATCGGGGCAAGTGCATCTTCTCCCATCGATCCGGTCCAGCTTGTGACTTCCGGCATCCCTCTGGTCAATGTTCCTGTTTTGTCAAAAACAACCCTTGTGACTTTTGCAAAAATCTCCAAGGCGCTTCCCCGCCTGAAGACAATTCCCTGTCTTAAGGCGACCGATGAGCCGACAAGAATGGCGGTGGGCGTGGCAAGTCCCATGGCACAGGGGCAGGCCACCATGAGGACTCCGATCAGGGCGGTGGTTGCAAGGGTCATGTTGTGGGTTGCGATGGCAAAAATGGCAAAGGAGGTCAGGGCAACGAGAACAACGGACGGTACGAATACCGAAGAAATCCGGTCGGCCAGGCGCTGGATTTCCGGTCGGTCGTTCTGTGCCCGCCTGATGGCAAGGACCATCCTCCCGAGAATGGTTCCTGAGCCCGTTTCGCTGACCCTCATCCTGAAGGGATCGCCTGTGTTTGCGCTTCCTCCCACGATGGGATCTCCCTGGATCCTTCGGACGGGAAGGGATTCTCCCGTCATCAGGGATTCATCGAGAAAAGCCTCGCCGGATTCAAGAATCCCGTCGGCAGGAACCCTGTCCCCGCGTGGAACCTGGACGATATCTCCCGGAGCGAGTGTTTCGACGCGAGACTCCATGACCGTTCCGTCACGGGTAACGAGGAAAGCCCTCTCCGGGATCAGGGAGATTGTCCCCTCAAGGAGGGAAACGGCACGATTGCGGGCAAAGAGTTCGAGGATCTTTCCTGAGCGGATGAAGAAGAGGAGAAGTCCCTGCGTGAAAAACATGGTCATGGGTGTGATGTGAACCAGAGCCAGAAGGCTGTATATAAGGGCCGAGAGGGTCCCAAGGGCGACAAGCGTATCCATGTTCGCAGAGCGGTTTTTGAGGGCATTATAGGCCCCCCGAATGAAAACGCCTCCGCCAACCACTTCAAGGAGAACGCCCAGAACGGCTTTTTCCCAGGACCAGATTCCCGATGGTGCTTGGTTCAGGGGGAAGAGCAGGGCAACAGTCAGCGTTCCGGTCAGGAAAAGCCCCATGAATTCATGAAAGAAGGCATCTTTGGTAGCCATTTCTTCCGTGGGTATCGGGGTATATCCTGCCTTCGAGACGGTATCGAACAATTCCCTGGGGGTTGTTTTCTGGGGATCGTAAGACAGACTGCAGGTGGAGGTTGCAAGGTTGACCCGGACATCTCCAACGCCTTCTTTTCGGGCCAGGGCCTTTTCAATGGTAAAGACACAGGTCGCACAGTGCATGCCATCGATGTGGAAATCGAGCGGAAGCGCTTCTTTGGCGATCGGGGGAGCTTCGGTCTTTTCCCTTTGCGCCAGGAGCTGTTGTTCCGGAAGAGCCGGAGATTCTGGCGGCTGGGGGGATGGGGAGCGGGCTTTTGGAGGTGGTTCTCCATCATCGTCTTTTGACGCCTCGTAGCCTTCTTCCTTAAGGGCTTCGCGAAGGACTGTGAAATCAACAGGAGATGTGGACTCGATCTCGGCCGTTCCCTTTTCAAGAGACACATCGGCGCGTGTAACCCCCTTCTGGCTGAGAAGAGCTTTCGTCACATGTCGAACGCAATTCTGGCAGGTCATTCCGGAAACGCGGAAGCTTTGGGTGTGCGGCAAGATTGACTCCTTTTTGTCAGATTTTTGTTGATGGTTTCAAGAGCCCGACCAAAATTATCCTACGTTCATTATTCTGTGGGCAAGATGGAACGCTCAATCGGGTGGAGGGGGGATGGAGGCACCTGTCATTGATTTCCGGTAGAGAAAGAAAAAAAGGATCAGGGAGAGCAGTCCGCATAACGCCCCCAGAAAAAGAGGGGTGTTGGTCATTCCTTTCTTCCAGAAGAAACCTGCCAGTGCGGGACCGAACACCGCCGCGATTCCAAGGGATGAGAGATGAATGCTCTGTGCCCATCCGGCATGTTGCCGTCTTACCAGTGTTCCCGCAAGAGCCTGCCGGATTCCCCCCGGACCCCGGAGACAGGCAAATCGGAGCGTGAAGAGAAGACAGGCCCACGCAAAGGATGCTGGCAGGGGCATGAGGAAAAGGGATATGACAGCTATGATCTGGAGGAGGATCGTTGCCCGGAACAGATGTGTGTGAGGCCGGTTTTTTGCGAGAAGGAAGGAAAAAAAGGCTGCGGAAAGGAAGGAAATTCCCAGAACAAGGGAGACTGTTTGAGGTCCCATCTGGAATCTGATCATGAACCAGTATGAGATTGATGGGTCTGTAATCCCCATGGAAAGGCCGAAAAGGGCATTCGACATGGCAAGCACAAAAAGGTTTTTCTTCTCAGCAGGAAGGAGCGGATCCCCTCCTGTCTCCCCGGTTTCCCCATGCCCCGGGCTTTTTTCGAAGCGGGCCGCCTTGAGGAGCAGAGCCATATTCAAGAGGGAGGAGAAGACCATGATCAGGAGAAGGTCCCTGAGATTTGCGGAGGGAAGAAGATCCCGGCCATGGGAAAATGCTGCCCCTGCCAGGGCGCCTGATCCCATTCCCAGAAGCCCCGAGGCAAGGTTGTTGCTGACGCTTGGGAAAAAACGGCTTATATCGGTTGTTCTGAGGAGAGCTGTCTGTTCAGCTGGAGTAAATGGCCCGGGGGATCCGTTTGAACGTTGCCCAAGTCCTGACAGAGCGGCGGCGATCCAGAGGAACACGGGGTGGGGGTACCACAGAAAAAACAGGCATGGCGTCATGGTGACGATCTCCCCCGACAGGAGAATGGGGATGCCTTTTATTCGATCAGCCATTCGGCCGATCGCCAGAGTCAGGAGAAAATCAAAAAGAAGTCCCGATGAAAGGGCAAGCCCGGCAAAAACAGGGGACCACCCCAGACGGTGAAGATCCGGAAGAAACCATGCGACCAGAAGTCCCTGGGCGATGCCCCTGAAAAATCGATTCGCAGAAAGGGCCAGGGGGACCCATCTGGATGTGTCCCGGACGACGGGTGGAACGCTCAAATCAATGGATCTTTATCCTGACAAGGGAATCCTGGATCAGTCCGGGAACATGACTCTCATTCTGTGGAGAGTATCTTGCCGGATTGAACCGCCACTCCTGTGGTCCGGGATATTTCCTCTGGCCAGTCAAAAGAGATTCCATTGCAATGAAGACCGAGTCAGGAGAGATGGCCTGAATGCATTTATTGTCCCCCGCACAGGGCGGTGTCGGGGTATGGTGCAGACATGGACTGCAATAGATCGGTTCATAGAGGAAAATGCATTTGGGTGGATCGGGACGGTAAAGGACCAGATCGGGGTGGGTTGGTCCGAACATGGCAACGGTGGGAGTGCCGAGAGCAAGTGCCAGGTGGAGGGGACCACTGTCGTTTGTCAGGAAGAGGGAAGCTTTTTTGAGAAGGGCCGATGTTTCCTGGAGCGTCAGCTGTCCTGCCACGTTTCGGATGGAACGGCCTGAAGCGGAAAAAAATTCAAAAATTGGCTGGTTGTATTTGTATTCGCCGAGGCTTCCGGTAAGAAGGACATTGGTTTCCGGAAATTTCCGGAAAAATGACTCAAGCACGGTGATGAAGTGAGTTTTCGGCCAGCGGCGTTCGTGGGACAGGCTTGAGGCATTTGGATTGATCATGAGAAGCCTTCGCCGGGGATCAGGCAGGTCAAACTTGTCCAGAACGCGTTCCTGTTCTTTTGAAGAGAAAATCATGGGGATTCTGGGAGACTGCGTTAATGGCCCAAGACCAAGAAGGTTTCCTACCTGTCGGAAGACGGTGGCGAGAGGCTGGTGCCTGTTGAAGTAGATGGAGTGTGTGAGAAATCGGTCCCTTGCCCGGTTCGGAGTGCTTTTGAGTCCTACCCGTATGGGGGCTCCACTTGAAAGCGACAGGAGCATCGAGAGCGACTGGTGGGTATGGATTTGCAAATCGATAAAAATCCCCGGCTTGACCATCCGGAGCATGCGAATCTTTTTCCAGAATGACAAAGGGGATCTCAGAAAGTTGGCGATATCCGTTTTGGAAAAAAGAATTGTTTTTGTGACCTGGGGCAGGATTTTTGTAAGTTCTTCATTTTTGTTATGGGTCAGGAGAATAATATCGGATTTCGGAAAACGATTTTTGAGCGCATCAAGAAGCGGAATAATTGTGACAAGGCTGCCCCATCCCGAAAATTTGCACACAACGATGGGGGTTGAGTTATTGTTCGCCACCTGTTCTGCTATTTCAGATGCATGATGGTTCCCGTTGCCTTTCATAAGGTTCCGGTCCGAATCTTTTCAGAATGCATGGCTTGGGGTCCCTTTCGGGAAGAGCGTTGGCAGACCAACGTTTTTCAGTCTGCCTGTTGTTCCTCTCCCAGGATCTTTTCATATTCGATTACAGCCTGTGGCGGGAGATTCTTCTTTCCGTGAACCATCGAGGACAGAAGGTTTGTTCCAAAGGTCAGCTCGCTCATGATGACCCCGCCTATATGGAGAACGACGATTCCGACAATGATATACATTCCCGTGCTGTGAATGTTTGAGAGCAGGTCATCAATGGATTTTCTGGTCGCGTGGTCCAGAGTGTGGAGGGCTGGTACCGGCCAGTAGCCCCAGTTGAGACTTCCCCAGAGAGCTCCCGTCACGATCTGGAGAGGCAGGAGAATAAAAAGGAGCGGAACATAGAGAAATCTTCCCAGCCGGTTGTGGCCTGGTTCGGGAGGTTCTATCGGTTGTCCGTTCCGGTCTCTCGGAGGGGTTTTATGGATACTGATTTCGTGGCGCAATACCTCCATGACCGATTGTCCTTTTTCGGCAATTCGAAGGTCGCGCGCACGGCTGAAAGTCTTTCCCCTGAACAGGAGATAAAATCGGTAGAGAAAAAATCCTGTGAAGACAAGACCGACAATCCAGTGCGTTTTCTTGAAAAGCCCGGATGTTTCCTTGGAAAGTCCCAGCTCCTTGTGCCAGTCAAAGATAAAGGATGTTTCAAGAAGGAGAAGGATGGAAAGGGCATTTGCCCAATGCCAGATCCGAAGTCCGGGTTCCCATATCGAGGTGATTTTAATGGCCGGTTGGGTGTCGTTGGTCAATTTTTGTGCTCCTGAGGTGCGATTGGCGTTACCCCCTTGCGGTGTGGATATCTCCTGTGTTCAAGACAGCAAAAAGAATCCAACACTGGGAGCGTCAATTGATGCTGTATATCAGTAAAGATCTTATCGGTCAATTAATGCCGTATATCAGTAAAGATCTTAACCGTGATCCTTCATTCTGTTTGTCTCAACTGCCCCCATCCGGCAATACAAGACGGGCCAGAGGTGTTTTGCAGGCCTTCCCTTCCTGATACGGAGTCAGGGCCAGCTGCAGGTACGAGTCTCCCGCCGGAAGTTCGAGTGTCTGGTGGACAGGACAGAATCCGGAAAAAACAAGATCGAGAATATAGCGTCCGGCAACCATGGGTGGTGCAATGAATCGTCCGGTCGGGTCAAGAGAAACCTGCCTCGTTGTTTCTCCCGGGCCCTCTGCCGTGAGAAAAAAACTCAGGGTTGCGGGAGATGATCCCGGTGTTTTGGGGAGTCCATTGATGATGCCGGACAGGAGAGCCGGTTTTTTAAGATGAGCGCCCTCTTTGTCGACCGTCTTCCCTGACAGGATGATGGTCCCCTGACCACAGTGGATAAAAGAGACTCTGACCAGTTCGATCCTCAAGGGCACCGGCTGTCCCGGGCTCCGGGGAACGATGATCTCTCCCTTGATGGGGCAGTAGCCGACCGGTTGCGTCGAGATCAGGTAATGTCCGGGCAGGACATCTGCCACAAACGATCCATCGGATCTTGTCAGAATTTCCCTGTTGTCGCGGACATCTTTTCCCTTGAGAAAAATCGTCGTATGGTTGATCGGCAGTCCTTCCGAGACGACTGTTCCGGAGAGTCTTGTCCTGTCTCTTCCGGGGGAGGATGCGCCGTTGATGCTCTGGCAGGATGACAGAAGCGCAAGGGATACCAGAAGTGCCGATAGCAGAAGAGGGAAATAAAGGGCCTGTCGAGTCTTTTTCACGAGAGCAAAACCTTTCAACGGAAAACTGTTAGAATTTTTGAAAATCTGACCAGAGGGACTATCCAAAAAGGGAAGAGACAGGATCGAACTTGCTGTTCCTCAAGTATAATCAAATTTGTTGTTGTTGGAAAATCGGCAGAACTTGCCTGTGAACAAGGCGGTTTTCCCTATCTGCCCTGTGCCGGACTTGTTCCTTTCGCAAATGGGCAGGTGACCTGTTTAAGTAATATCGAATCATGAAAGAGGAATGTGAAAAAAAGGATTTTCACTCTTGCCAGAGGCTATTGGGCCGTTGTCCTGACGACTCTGATATGGGGTTTTCACTATGTTGTTCTTTATGAGCCCCTGAGGATTCTCTCCCCGCGACATTTTTTGACGCTGCGTTTCGGTTGGGGAGCTGTTTTTCTGTTTCTTCTGGGGAGCAGACTTTTTTCCCTTCTAAGAGGTCTCACACGAGGGCAGTGGGCGGGACTGGCCTTTTTGGCCGTTCTTTCGACGATTTCTTACCAGATATCCTTCTTTAAGGCGGTATCCCTTCTGGATCCGCTTACGATTTCCCTGATCCTGTCGCTCGGTCCGCTTCTTCTTGCTGTTTTTGGCCATATCAGTGCAGGTGAGCGGTATAAAAAAATCCAGTGGGGCGGGATGCTGGTTGTTGTTCTGGGGACGGCCGTTCTGGTGGGAGGAGGTCCACCTGCCGGGCTTGGCCCCTTCTGGATGAGGGGGCTTTTATGGGGAGCTCTGTGTCTTTTCCTCTTTGTTCTTCAGACACTCTGGTCCAGGAGGCTTCTCCGGACGCTTTCGCCGGTGACTGTAACGGTTCTTCCGATCCTGATCGGGGGAATCCTGATCGCCCTGTCGGATCCGAAAGGACTGCTTCTCGCTCCTGCCGAAAGCGTTCCTGCGGTGTATTTTGCCCTGTTCTACACGATCCTGATCGCTCTCTATCTGGCCTATTTTCTCTGGAACAGGGCCCTTTCCACCCTGGGAAGCACCAGAACCAGCTTTCTTGTCAACGGTCAGCCGATTGTGACGGCCTTGGGGGCGATTGTTTTTCTGGGGAAGCCCCTTTCCTTCCATCAGGTATCAGGCGGGATTCTGATGCTGTCAGGATATGTGCTGTTTTTTGCTCCGGAACTTACTGGTCAATCGATCCCGGAGGAATCTTACGAAGCGGTGTCGGACAGAAAACCCATGACGTAGGGTTTTCCTGGCGGCTGATGACAGGCCGTTTCAGTCGTATCTCCTTCGGCGTCTCGTTTCTTTTGGAAGATGTTTCATGTTGTTTGGCCGATGCCAGAGATGGTCAAATTCCTTCGTGAACTGTCTTGCCATTTTAGGGTCTGTTGTCAGAAACAGGTTGTTGTCCTGCTGGAGTCTGTGTCCGCAGGAATACCGTCTGCATGCTGCACCCTCCCCGGGAGGAGACCAATTGGCAGACCCTGTCCTCAGGATTTTTCCGTCGACGATATAAGACTTCAAGTGCATGATATTGCTTCTTCCATTCCGTTTGATCCGGATCTCGATTCCTGGCTTTCCAGACAGCTTTTTGCTCTGGTCGCCATGGTCGTGGATCTGTGTCCGGTCCCGGTAGATCCGGATTCTGATCCCTTTTCCTGCTTCTTCGAGAAGAACTCCCGAAAGATTTCTGTCGGTAAAGGCATACATGGCGATGTCGATCGTTTTTTTGGCTTTTTTAAGAATTGCAATATCGATTTTTTCAAGATTCTCTGCCGGGGAGTAGTGTTCTCCCATTTCGGGAGATCCGTTCAGAAAGGATCCGGCAAAGGCCGGGCGGATGGCTTCTGGAGAGAAAAGAAGGAAAGGGAGCAGCGCGAGAGCCATCCATGGGAATCCTTTCGTCCGGACCCCTTGTCGTGCTTCCTGCCGGGGGCTATGATGAACGGGTATACATGGCTTTGGAACGATTTCTTTCTTTATGGAGGAATGCATGAATACTCCTGTCAAGTGTCCGGTGTGTGGAGTGTTGAACAATGTTGACCCGGGACGTCCAGGACCACGTTGTGGCGCATGCAGGGCTCCCCTCTCTTCGGGAGGGGTTCCGGTTACAGTAACCGATGCCACCTATCAATCTCTCGTCCTGGATTCTTCCGTTCCGGTCCTTCTGGACCTTTGGGCCCCATGGTGCGGGCCCTGCAGGATGGTTGCTCCCATATTGGAGCAGCTCGCAAAAAAGTACAACGGGAGGATTACTGTTGCCAAGCTCAATGTCGATGAAAACCCCGTGACCGCCCAGCGCCTTGAGGCCAGGAGCATCCCTCTGATGGTTTTTTTCAAAAACGGAGTTCCCGTCCAGCGCCTTGTGGGGGCAATGGGCCTCCTGGAGATCGAACGCTCCCTCGGACTTTCCACCTGATCATGTCTTAACCCGAAAGGATTCACCTGATGTCCGACATGTCCTGCTATCAGCTTCCCCTCGATGTGCGTCCAACCCATTACGATCTGGCGCTGAAGATAGACATGGATGCGCTGACCTTCTCCGGAGAGGTCAGGATCCATCTTGATGTCCGCCGTGATACAACCGAGTTTGTCCTGAACTCTGTTGATCTGGTCATTGACTATGCAACGGCCTTTGTGAAGGGTGACCCTTCTCCGCTCCGGGTCCTCGGGGACCGTGAGTACGAGCGTGTTGTCCTGAAGGCGGAAAGGCTCTTTGAAGCCGGTTCCTCAGCTATCCTGGAGATTGTTTTCAGTGGAAAGGTCAATGACCTTCTCGCAGGGCTGTATCAGAGCCATTTCAAAACGCCTGACGGGGAAAATCGGCTTCTGGTCACCACCCAGTTCGAGGCTACGGATGCCCGCAGGGTTTTTCCCTGCTGGGACGAGCCTTCAGCAAAGTCGACTTTTTCTCTCGTATTGACTGTTCCGGAAAATCTTGCCGCTTTGTCCAACATGCCGGTAATCCGGGAAAAGGTTCTGAAAGACGGAATGAAAGAGATTGCCTTTGCAAAAACTCCCCGGATGTCGACTTATCTTCTCCATTTTTCCGTCGGAGACTTTGAGGAGGTTAGTGACAGGACGGTCGATGGGACCCTCGTTTCCGTGTGGTCGACAAAGGGCAAAAAGGACCAGTGCCTTTTTGCCCTTGATGTGGCAAAGCGCCTTCTTCCCTGGTTCAACAACTATTTTGGCATTCCTTACCCTCTTCCCAAGATGGATCTTCTGGCCATTCCTGATTTTGCAGCTGGCGCCATGGAAAACTGGGGCATATTGACTTATCGGGAAACGGCCCTTCTTGTTGATCCAGCAGTTGCGTCTGCGAGGACGAGACAACGGGTGGCGATCGTGGTTGCTCACGAAATGGCTCACCAGTGGTTCGGAGATCTCGTAACGATGGCCTGGTGGGATGACCTTTGGCTCAATGAAGGGTTCGCTTCATGGATGGAAGTCAAGGCTGTTGACTATCTTTTCCCGGAATGGCGCATGTGGGAGCTGTTCCAGGCAGAGGACATGACCGAAGCCTTCGACCTGGACGGAATGGAGGAATCCCACCCTGTCCAGGTGGACGTTCGGGACCCTCATGAGATCAACGAGATCTTTGATGCCATTTCCTATACGAAGGGCGGCTCCCTGATCAGAATGCTGGAAGGGTATCTGGGCGAAGATGTTTTCCGGGAGGGGTTGTCGGACTATTTGAAGCGTCACAGTTATGGAAATGCTCGTACTCAGGATCTCTGGAACGCGCTTGGCCGGAAGGCCGGCCAGGATGTCCGGTCAATCATGGAGAGCTGGACCCTCAAAAAGGGATATCCGGTTGTTCGTCTGGAGGAAAAGAATGGTCTTTTAGCTGTTCAGGAGCCATTTGCAAACCATCCGGAACGGATGAAGGAACTTCTTTCCGCCCCATCAAAAGACAGGTGGCAGGTTATGATGGGAGTCCGTCTCGAGGAAAACGGTCGATTGTCCGAGAGATCATTCCTTCTTGGCGAAGGGAAAACAACCTGTCCTTTTCCCCTGGAATCCATCCGCAGCCTTAATGTCGGCGGAAGGGGATTTTATCGTGTGAAAAACGAGGGAAGCCTGCGAACAAGAATCCTTTCCGAAATTGCGGCCGGGAGGGTTTCCGCCGCGGAAAGCCTTGGATTTGTCAATGACGAGTTCTCCCTGGCGCTGGCCGGAATTTCCAGGATCGAGGATTTCCTGGATACGGTGAATGTATTTCGTACTCAGGAAAGCTATGTTGTCTGGGCCGATATCATCGCTCACCTCTGCTACCTTGACCAGCTGCTTGCTTTCGAGCCCGCATGGGGTTCGTTTGCGATGTTCATCAGGGATGTCTGTCGAGGGGGATTTGAGCGTCTTGGATGGGTGGTTTCAGACGGAGAGGACCATCAGACGAGACTTCTCCGCTCCCTGCTTCTGGGCGCCCTGGGACGTGCCGGGGATGAGTCTGTCCTGACGCGATGCGAAGAGATGTTTCTGGCGTTTTTGAAGGATCCTTCCTCGCTTCATCCGGATTTAAGAATTGCTGTTTTCCGGACCGTCATCGCTGGGGGGCGTCTGCCGGACGCCTTTGGAGTTCTCAGGGAGAAGGCATTGACCGAGTCTCATCAGGAGGAGAAAATGCGTTTTCTGACCGGTCTTGCCTCTTCGAGAAAGGCTGAGGAAATCTGTTTGCTGCTGGAAGACAGCCTTTCGGACAGGATCCGCTCCCAGGATACTGTGTCGGTTGTGGCTTCCGTCGCTGACAATCCCTACGGTCGGGAACACGCATGGACCTTTTTCACGGAGAGGTTCCAGGAGTTTTCACGCCGTTACTCCAGCGGTGGATTTGCCCTTTCAAGACTGATTCGTTCGATGGGCGACAACCGGAAAGATCCGGTCTTTGCCGGAAGGATTCAAGAGTTTTTTGAGAAAAATCCTCTGACCGGCGGTCAAAGGGCTATTCGACAGACGCTCGAGTCGATTGATTTTAACCGGGCGGTCTGGTCGGAACAGGGAGAGGGCCTGTCGAAAAAATTATCCGCCCTGTTTCCGGAGAGATAACGCGAAAGCATTCCGGGACATTCCGAAGGTTTCCCCGGAATGTCAGCCGGTGATATGGACCGATGGTCTTCGGAAGTGATTGGTTGTGTACTCGTTCATGAGATTGTTCAAAAGGATGGCCGGGTCCGGGTGGTAAAGAAGACGGCTTCCGGTTTCCTTGCCGATTTTTTTGACGATGTCTGGAAGGATTTCGGTAATTCCTCCGGAACCTTCCAGAACTCCGATCAGCTTTCCTTCATCATAGGCGATGGAAAACTCGCCAAGGGTTCCCGAGTGGCCTCCGACGATCAGTACAAGATCGCTTGAGCGGATATTGATGACCTCGCGCCCCATCAGTCCGGACCCTGTAAAAATGATAATATCGAAAAGGTCGTTTGGTGACTGGTATCTGTTGATGTGTTCCTGCTCCGAAAGGGCGGGCGATATGCCGATCGAGACCCCACCGACCTCCTTGAAGCCGGATGCGGCTTCGTATGGAAGTCCCGGACAGGCTCCAGTGATGAGTCCCAATCCGCGATTGGCGATTTCCCTGCCGAGACGTCGGGCAATTTCCCTGTGCTTGTGTTCAAGGTCGCCGGATGCGGCGCCCATGACACCAACGGTAAAGAGTCTTCCCGGAGGCGCGGAGACCTTGCCCGGGTCTTTTTCAAATATTTCAAGGCACTGGGGACTGTGAAAATAAAGGATTCTCCCCTTGTGGATGCGTATCGCATAGGAATGCTGCAGTGTTGGGATTTTTGTTCCGCAAACGGGATCGACTGTCATTATGCTCCTTTGGTCTTTAATGTGGACTGGGAGATTTTACTTTGCGGCAGATAGTGCGACAAAAAGGGAGAAAGATTCAAGATGGGATTCTTGTCAGGTCTTCGCGTCCTTGTTCAGACGCTTCCGTGGTTCGTTCTTTCCGGGATCCTGGAAGTGGGTGGCGGCTACCTTGTCTGGAGGTGGTTGAGGGAGCAGCAAAGCCCATGGCAGGGGGTAGCGGGGATGATCATTCTCGCCTTGTACGGAATTTCGGCGACAAAGATTCCGGCACCTTTCGGGAGAGTCTATGCGGCTTATGGAGGGGTTTTCATTGTTGTTTCCATCTTCTGGGCGATGGCTTTTGATCACTTCAGTCCCGATGGATGGGACAAGGCGGGGGCTGTTTTGGTTCTTTTTGGCGTGGGAATGATGATTTTGGCACCGAGGGGATGATTTTGGAGGAGCATCATTCAGGCAACGCATTCAGGATCGCCTCCGGGTTCATTCCTTCCGGGGATCAGGGGAGGGCGATAGAGGTCCTTTCAAAAGGAGTCAGGGAAGGAAGGAATTTCCAGACGCTTCTGGGTGTGACCGGATCGGGAAAGACCTTTACCATGGCAAAGGTTGTTGCCGAGCTTGACAAGCCGGCGCTCGTCCTGGCCCCGAACAAGACCCTGGCGGCTCAGCTTTACCGGGAATTCAAGACATTTTTCCCGGAGAACAGGGTTGAGTATTTCGTGAGTTACTATGACTATTACCAGCCCGAGGCCTATCTGCCGTCTACGGACACTTTTATCGAAAAAGACTCGGCAATCAATGAACTGATCGACCGGATGCGCCATTCGGCAACTTCCGCCCTTCTTGACCGGAGGGACACACTGGTTGTCGCTTCCGTTTCCTGTATCTATGGTCTGGGATCTCCCGAGTCATACAAGAAGATGCATCTTTATCTTGAACGGGGGCTTGTCATCCGGCGGGAGAAGCTTCTCGAAAGGCTTGTGGGCATACAGTACCAGAGAAATGACATGGACTTGAAACGGGGAACGTTCCGTGTCAGGGGGGATGTCATCGATGTTATCCCGGCTTCCTATGAGGACAGGGCTATCCGGATCGAACTTTTTGGTGACGAGATCGACCGATTGCGCGAATTCGATCCTCTGACAGGCGCGGAACTTTCCCAGATGTCCTCGGTGATTATTTATCCGGGGACACACTATGTTCTCCCTCCGGACCAGATGGAGGCAGCTCTTTCCAGCATCGAAGAGGAGCTCGTCGACAGGATCAGGTTCTTCCGGAAGGAAGGAAAGCTGGTTGAAGCGCAACGGATCGAGCAACGTACGCTTTTTGATCTGGAAATGATCAGGGAGGTGGGATATTGCCACGGGATCGAGAACTACTCAAGACACCTGTCGGGAAGAAAGCCGGGGGAACCCCCTCCCACCTTGTTCGACTATTTCCCGAAGGATTTTCTGGTCTTGATCGATGAGAGCCACGTGGCTGTTCCCCAGGTCGGAGGGATGTACCATGGAGACCATTCCAGGAAAAAAAGCCTTGTGGAATATGGTTTTCGTTTGCCATCAGCGTTTGATAACAGACCCATGACATTTCCGGAGTTCGAGTCGGTTTTGCCTTCGGTTATCTTTGTTTCAGCAACCCCTGGTCCTTATGAACTGGAAAAATCCAAAGGGGTCACCGTTGAACAGGTTATCAGGCCGACCGGCTTGACCGATCCTGTCATTGAGGTGCGCCCGGCGAAGACCCAGGTCGAGGATCTTCTGGGAGAGATCCATTTGACCGTCGGTTTGTCAGATCGGGTTCTTGTGACTGTCCTGACAAAGAGGATGGCGGAGAATCTTACTGAATACCTTGAAGAGAGGGGCATTCGCGTCCGCTATCTGCACTCCGAGATCGACACGCTTGAGCGGATGGAGATTTTGCGCGATCTCCGCAAAGGAGTTTTTGACGTTCTGGTCGGGATCAATCTTTTGCGGGAAGGGCTGGATCTTCCGGAAGTAGGGCTTGTGGCTATTCTTGATGCCGACCGTGAAGGCTTTTTGCGTTCCAGGCGCTCCCTGATCCAGACGGCGGGACGTGCCGCCAGAAACATTCGCGGCCGGGTCATTTTTTATGGCGACTCCATGACGGGATCGATGCAGGAGGCCATGGATGAAACGGAGAGGCGCCGGCGTGTGCAGATCGCCTACAACAAGGAGCACGGCATCTCTCCCCAGGGGATCATCAAAAATATCCCGGAGAGCCTTTATGCGGTTTCAGAGGGGGATTATACGCAACCGATGACCTTTGCCGAGGAGAAAAAGGAAAAGGATGTCGACGGACAACTGTCCGATGCTGACATTCGCAAGCTGATGGAGTCGGCGGCCGCATCCCTGGACTTTGAGCGCGCAGCATATTTTCGCGATGTCCTGAAAAGTCGCGGAAAGGACGTTGACGGCCGTGGGATCAAAATTGCCGGAAAGCCCGGGCGTTCAAAGAAGAAGGGATAGCAGGCCTTTCAGGAGTTCCTGTAGATATAGTATCCGAGAACCATGCCGAGAAGGTTGAGCAGGTTGATGTGAACGCTTGTGCCGATGGTGATGTCCAGGAGAACAAGCTTCAACGTGAGAGGCCCGCTTGACCCGACTGTGACATGGGTCAGGAAGATGTCCGCGAGCGGTCCGGAAGGCAGAAAAAGGTTAAATACGGCAGTCAGGATGGATCCGAATGCTGCCCCGAGAAATAGAAAAAGAATGAGAAGCCCCATCCCCTTTTTTTGTTGTCCTGCAAATGCCAAGTGTCTGTCCTGACTGTTATCAGCGATAGTGCTGTGCTGTCTGTTTCGTCCCGTTATTTGTGCCACGCCGCCAGTTCCCGTCACTCGTTCCTGAGTGGCGGCCGGGCAACTCCTTTTTATCAGACTAATGAAGCACGATCAGCTAAAAAAATCAAATTTCCCTTTCAGAATAAGGCGGTGCCTGTTCCCTGCGGCTCGCCTGTGGACTTCCGGAAGCCTATATCCTGCTCCATTGTCTCAAGATAGGCACAGGAGGAGAGGAGGCTCGCTGATAGGGCCCGGATGGAGAATGGTCCGGGTTCGCTTCGGAACAGAAGAATCGTTGTTGTGTTCTTTGCCATCTCTCTGGTTTGCTTCTCTTTTTTATATTTTTAGGGGAATATTGCATTTTCAAGCCGGTATGATCCATCATGATGGCGTACGGTGCGCCTGTCTGTAGAGATGGGATGACAACTTGTTGCGGATCCCTTCGCCGGAGATCATTGTTGCGGATAAGTGTTTTTGCAGGAGCGGGGAAGAGGCGTTCCTTCATGGATGAAATACAGGCCAGAGTGGTCCGGGTGCGTTGCTCTTGAAGATGGGCGGGTCCCTTGAAAAAGCCCGGGAGATGGCCCGGAGACTTGATCTTTCCGCAGAGGGAATCCAGCGAAGGAAAGACTTTCTCCGGATTGCTCCGGAAGAAGAGGTCGCTGTCCGGGCTCTTGTTCCGTTCTTCAGGGAGCATGGTCCGGAGTTCGTGCAGATTCTTCATGATCGCATCAATTCTTTTCCCGACAGCCGGGTGATCCTGGAAAAAACACACTCCCAGGCATGGCTCAGGGCAAGGCATGCCGAGTATTTTGTCGAACTGGTCTCCGGGCCCTATGATCAGGGTTATGTCCACAACCGCCTTGCTGTGGGGATTATCCACCAGGTGATTGGTCTGGGTCCTGAGTGGGTCCAGTCTTCCTTTGCGCTTTTTCTGGAGTGGGCCAATGCTCTCCTCAGGGCCGATCCCGCTTCTCCGTGCGTCAATAATCCTGCTCTTCCCGAGATCCTCCTGAAAATTGTCTTCTTTGACTCTGGCCTTGTCATGGACTCCTATTTCATGGCGGAACGGGAGCGCATGGATGTGCTGTCCCGTGTTTTTGAAAAGAATGTGGAGGCTGTCTGGATTCTGGACGGACAATGGTCTGTTTCTCACGCCAACCAGACCTCTGAAAAAGTTATCGGATGGAGTCCGGAGGAGCTTGCTGGAAGATCTCTTGAGGAGTTTCTCGGGAAAGAGCAGGGGCTGTCTTCTCTTTTCACCGGCGAGATCGGGAAAGTCGCCATGGAGGAGGGCCATTGGGAGGGATCCCTTTTTCTGCGGCACAAAAATGGCAGCCTCTTTCCTGTCTGGGCTACGGTTAATGTTTTTCGCCGCCATCCATCGGAGGAATCCATGTATATCCTGGAGTTCAGGGACAGGACCCAGGAGCAGAAAATGCAGGATGAACTCCTCCAGAAGACAAAAGATCTCCTCCGGTCCAATCGCGATCTCGAACAGTTTGCCTATGTTGCCTCCCATGATCTTCAGGAACCTCTTCGCATGGTGACAAGCTATACGCAGCTCCTCGCCCGTCGATACAAGGGGAAATTGTCGGATGAGGCCGATGAGTTCATTCACTATGCCGTTGATGGTGCGATCAGGATGCAGTCCCTGATCAACGCGCTTCTGTCTTATTCGAGGGTCGATTCCATGGGAAAGGAGCTTGTTCCCTGCGAATCCCGTGTGGCTCTTCAGAATGCCCTGGAAAACTTGAAGATGGCCATCTCTGAATGCGGTGGACAAATTGAAGCGGAAGACCTGCCTGTTATTCTTGGAGATCCGGTCCAGCTGATGCAGCTGTTCCAGAATCTGGTGGGAAACGCCATCAAGTTTCGCTCCCCCGACAGGGCTCCGGTTGTGAGAATATCTGCTCGCCGGGATGGAAAATTTTGGCTTTTTTCAGTTTGTGACAATGGAATTGGAATCGCGCCACAGTTTTACGAGAGAATTTTTGTGATTTTCCAGCGCCTTCACACCAAGGAAGAATATCCCGGAACGGGTATAGGGCTTGCCATGTGCAAGCGGATTATCGAACGACATGGCGGGACAATCCGGGTGGAATCCCGTCCGGGAGAAGGGTCTGTGTTCCATTTTACGCTCCGGTCATTCGGGGAGGGGTAGCAATATCCGGAGGTCGGTGCCGGAGCAATGAAGAAGGATGTGCGATGATCAGAATTGAAGAGATGGGAAGACCGGTAGAATTTCTGCTTGTGGAGGACAATCCGGGTGATGTGCGACTGACCAAAGAGGCATTAACAGACAGCAAGGTCAGGAACAATCTCAATGTTCTGGGAGATGGCTTTGCCGCCATGGATTTCCTTCACCGGAATCCTCCCTACGAGAATGCCCAGAGGCCTGACATTATTCTTCTTGACCTGAATCTTCCCAGAATGGATGGGCGTGAGGTCCTTTCAAGGATCAAGGCTGATCCGGATCTCAGGCGAATACCGGTGGTCGTGATCACTTCCTCGGAAGCAGAGCAGGATATCCTTAAAACCTATGACCTTCACGTGAACTGCTATGTGACGAAGCCGGTGGATCTTGACCAGTTCATCAAAGTTGTCCAGTCCATCGAAACGTTCTGGCTGACAATCGTAAAGCTTCCCAGCCCCGACATCCTGGAACGGTGACCGGTGATTGAAAAGTCTCTCAAGGTTCTCGTTGTCGAGGATAATCCCGGAGATGTTCTTCTTGTGCAGGAAATGCTTCGCTCTGCGAGCGAAGACAGGATACAGCTTTTTTCTGTCAATCGGATTTCCCGGGCCGGCGGTCTTCTGGATGAAATGTCTGTCGATGCGATTTTACTCGATCTGGGACTTCCCGACAGCAATGGTCTTGAAACGCTTCGGAATATCCATGAAGTCTGCGAGGAGACTCCGATTATCGTCCTGTCTTCCCAGGAAGATGAACAGCTTGCGGTGACGGCCCTTCAGGTTGGTGCGCAGGACTTTCTGGTCAAGGGAACATTCAATGGGCATATCCTGATCCGGTCTATCTTCTATGCCATCAAGCGAAAAGAGATGGACTCGAAGCTTTTTTATATGGCCTATCATGATCCCCTGACCGGACTGTCAAACCGCAAGCATTTTCATGAACACCTGCTGCACTCGATTGCCTGGAGCGAACGGGCGGCACAAAAGTTTGCTGTTATTTTTTTTGATCTGGACAATTTCAAGAAGATCAACGACACGTATGGTCATTTGGCCGGGGATCACCTGCTTAGGCAGGTCTCCGACCGGATCCGGCGCGTTGTCCGGAAAGTGGATACCGTTGCCCGAATGGGCGGGGACGAATTCGCGATCATTCTGAACAATCTCGCAAACTTCAGCTACGTCGCCCATATGGCGAGAAAGATCAGGAAATATTTATGTCGTCCCTATACTGTCGAATCCACTCTTCTTGAAATCGATTTTTCGATGGGAATCAGCCTTTATCCTCTTGATGGGCGTAGCGAGTCCGATCTCGTCCGGAAGGCTGACAGGGCCATGTATCAGGCCAAGGCGTCCGGAGCGAAGAGGTTTCATTTCTACAACAATGAAATGGACGACAGGGAAACCAGCAGGCAGAACGTTCGTGCCGACTTTAAAAATGCGATCAAAAACAACGAGCTCTGCCTCCACTATCAACCGATTATCAGTCTTCGTACCCATGAGATCATGTCTGTCGAGGCGCTTGTTCGCTGGAGACACCCCAGAAGGGGGTTCCTGTTTCCCGGAGATTTCCTGACGGAGATTATGGGGACGGAGTTGATTGTTTCTCTTGGAGATTTCGTTTTTGAATCAGTCTTTTCATGCCTTTCCAGATGGAAGTCCCAGGGGATCCTGATCCCGGTCAGCGTCAATGTCGATCTCATGCAGATGAAACAGCCTGATTTTTATAAAAAAATACTGAGGCTTATGGCCCGTTATCCGGATGTTCCTCCACACCTTTTAGAGATAGAAATTCTCGAGACGACTTCTGCGGAGGACTTTCCAAACCTTCGGGAAGTTCTTGATTCGCTCCATGGGCTGGGGGTCAGTCTTTCCATCGATGATTTCGGGACAGGGTATTCCTCTCTTTCCTATCTTAAGAAAATCCCGTTCGATACGCTGAAAATAGACCAGAGTTTTGTGATCAGCATGCTTGAGAACAGGGAAAATCTTGCCATTATCGAAAGCATCTCCAGCCTGGCAAGGATTTTTGGCCGCAATGTGGTAGCGGAAGGCATGGAAAAGATGTCCTACAGTCCGATGTTGATGGCGATGGGATGTGAGATGGCCCAGGGATATGCCATTTCGAAACCGCTTCCGCCTGAGGAGTTTATTGATTGGAGATCTCTCTGGCTGGAAAGGGACCACTCCGAAGGAGTCCTGCCTGGCTCGAATATTGCCGAGCTGTCTATACTTCTGACCCAGATATCGCATCTGTCCTGGATACAAAAGATTATTTCCATGGCTGAAAAAGTGGATGATTCTTTCTCCTCCATACCTGAGGAAGAAGGGTTGGAACGATCACCTGTTGAGGGCTGGTACAGCAATGAAGGCGTTTCCCTTTACGGCGATATTCCGACATTCGAACGACTTTCCTCGACCCACAGGGAGTCGGTGGACCTTGTTCGGGAAGTTTTCAGGAGAATCCGAGAAAAAAATAAAAATGCCACCAGGTATTATTCTCGCCACCTGCTTTTGCAGAAAGACTCCCTTCTTGCTCTTTATGGAGCCCTTCAAAAAGATGCTCTCTTTCATTCGATAATGCGTGGAAAATTGGAAAAATCCTGATTTTTGCCGGCGGAGAGCGTCAGTGTGTTCCCTTTTTTATCCTTTTTTTAAGGCAGCTTTCCCCTTTTGGCCATTCCATGACAAGAAGATTTCATCCTTCATGAACTGAAAGTGACGGCTGCTTCCACCGCCGAACCTGAAAAATGGGTGTCGCGGAGGTTCGGGGGCTTACCACAAGACTTGCGGCACTAATGTCTTTGTCATTCTTGACATGGTTCTAACTTGACATGGTAATAATATTATAACATTATAATATTATTAGAGTTGAGGAGAGAAAAATGATGACAGGAAAAATCCCTCCGGGAAAGGCTGTAAAGGGAGCCAGATGTCTACGGATCCTTGGGCATCCAGCGCGTCTTTCGGTGATTGCCATTCTTGCGGAAGGGGAGAGGAGCGTGAACGATCTTGCAGGACTTGTCGGAGTGAGTCAGTCCAATCTTTCCCAGCACCTTGCCCTCCTGAAAGACAGGGGGATCATCGACTCTGTCCGCGAGGGACATCAGGTTTTTTACCGGATTGCCAATCCGAGAGTCATGGAGTTTATGCGTCTGATGGAGGAGCTGTTTTGCCATGAATCCTGAAATCCGTTTTGCCGGAAGGTGGTCTTTGCCTTTTTCCCGATTCCTTCTCTGCATGCTGTTTTTGGGGGTCTTCTGGAAAGCCTCCGGGGCCAGTGCCCTGACTTTGTCGGAGGCCGTCTCCCAGGCCCTTTCCAAAAACCCGTCCCTTCTCGAATCAAGCCTGTCGGGCGCGATCATGCATGCCAGAAAGATTCAGGCAATGGGAGCATGGCTTCCGGCAATGTCTGTAAGCGAGTCGGCCATCAGTACGACCAACCCCCTGAACGCTTTCGGCCTTCTGCTCAATGAGGGGGTTGTTCAGGCGGGGCAGCTTTCGAATGTCAATGAGCTGAACAACCCTTCGGTTACCCAAGCGTTCGGTTTTGCGGCGGTTGTTTCCGAGACGGTTTTTCAGGGTGGCAGGCGATATTTTACCTACCAGGCATCCACGAAAGGGGAGCAGGCAGCGAACCTGCAGGTTGAAAGAACCCGGGAAGAACTGATCTCCAATGTCACGAAGGCTTATTTCAATGTGGTTGTTTCGGAGAAAAATCTTGAAGTGATTGACCGGGAGCGTGCGGCAGTGCAGTCCTCTCTTGCCCGGGCTTCCGAGTCCTACAAGGAGGGCGGAATCGACAAGACGATGTTCGATGAGGCAAAGCTCGAATCCCAGTCCGTCGAACTGTCCTATTTCAGGGCGAAAAAAGCTGTGGAAGTGAACAAGATGAAACTTGCGAGACTGATGGGTATTCCATCTGGAAACCTTCGGGACGCATTGTCCAGGGAGCGCTTCAGTCTTCCTCCCGGAGGGGTAAGGTGGGCCCGTTCTGTTATCGATCGTTACTCGACGGCGAAAAATCAGGCTGTTTCTTCAGAGGCCCTTTCTCACCGCCCGGACTATCAGGCCAGCGTTCTGGAAGTGAAAAGTGGTTCGAGCCAGCTCTCCGCAGCGCATTCAGGGTTTTGGCCGGCGCTGTCTGCGCAGGGAATTTTTAATGAATATGCGCAGGGAATCAATACCTGGGGAAAGCAGGACTACACGGTCATGGGGACGCTAAGCTGGTCGATCCTGAATGGGCTCTCCGACAAGGAGGAAAGTGAAAGGTCTCATGCAAGGCTTCGTCAGGCCCTCTATTCCAGGCAGGATCTGAAGTCAAAAATCGTTTACGAGGTGGAGAAGGCCCGGAGTGATGCCAGAGTGCTGGAGTCGACGCTTGAGTTTGACAGCCAGAAGGTCAGCATCCGTTCGGAAGAGGAACAAGTGGAAAAAGATCGGGTGACCCAGGGGATTGATCCCCCGGTCAAACTTCTCGAAGCGGAGGTTCGTCTGGCCAATGCCAGGCTTGCATGGCTTTCGGACAAGACTGCACTTATGGATGCGGGGGTTAATCTTTTGCTGGCAACAGGGGAGCTGGGCAACAGGGGGATGGTTCCGGGAGCGATGGAGGTTTCTGGAAAATGAAAGGTTTTATGATGGAAAAGTTGATAGCACTATGGAAAAAGACGTCTTTTACGGGTGTTATTGGAGTGTCTCTCCTGTGTCTGGAGTCTTCTTGTCATGAGTCGTCCAGACCTCCGGAAAACAAGATCCTCCCTTCTGTCAATGTCCGTGTCTCGGAGGTCACACATGGAGGTGCCACTCATTTGTCCAGGGTTTCCGGTGTTGTCGAAGGTGAAAAAGATGCCAGGATCAACAGCAGGGTTCAGGCAAGGGTCGAGTCTGTCCGTGTTCGGACAGGCCAGCTGGTTCGCAAGGGAGATCTTCTGCTCAAGCTCTCCGGGCGGGCCGTTTCCGACAGGGTGGCTGCGGCCCGTGCCCGCTTTGATGATGCCCATGGGCGATTCTTGAGAGTGGATGCCCTCTATCAGAAAAAAGAGGCTTCAAGGCAGGAATGGGATGAGGCCAGGGCCCGGGACCTGATGGCATCCGCAGACTACTCTGCAGCAAAAAATGCGTTGTCGATGACTCGCATTACCGCTCCCTTTTCCGGCAGGGTGGCTCTCCGGAACGTCAGGGTCGGGGATGTTGTCAGCCCCGGTTTTCTTCTTGCTGAAGTCCTGAGGGAGGGGAATCTCCGGGTTACGGCCAATATTCCAGAGCATCTTGCAGGTGATATGGTGCCCGGGACGCGTCTTGCCTTCAGGGTCAAGGTCAATGGAACGACAAGGGATTTACCGGCGACGGTCCATTCGGTCTCGCCGAGATCCGACCCGGGAACCCATACTGTCCTCCTGAGGGCGGATCTCGGTGGTGTTCCCGGGTTGCGTCCGGGTTCTTATGGGGTGCTCCTGTTGCCCTCCGGCAAGGAGTCCGGTGCTCTTGTCCCGAAAAGTGCCGTGATTGATCACGACGGAATCCGGGAAGTTTTTGTCGTCGAAAACGGAATGGCGGAACTTCGGTTCATCAGGACCGGTCATCTGAAAGCTTCTCCTGCCCATGGTGGTCCTTTTGTAGAGGTGCTGTCGGGGCTTAATCCCGGAGAGAAGGTTGTCACCTTTCATGATGGAGAGCTGATGAATCAGAGTCCTGTCCACGTGTTGGGAGAAAGCTGATGTTGGACAGCCAGAAACATGGATCTGGATTCGCGGGATGGCTTTCCCGCACGTTCATCGATTCTCCGCTGACACCGGTCCTGATCCTGATTTCTCTTGCTCTTGGTGGCCTGGCGATTATGAAAACACCAAGGGAGGAGGATCCCCAGATCAAGGTTCCCATGATGGATCTTTTTGTTTCGGATCCGGGAATGTCCGCAACGGAGATGGCCCGCCACATCGTGGCACCGCTTGAGCGTCATCTTTCCCGCATCAAGGGAGTCAAGGCCGTCTACTCCCGCTCCGAAAGCGGAACGGCTGTCGTGACTGTTCGCTTTCATGTCGGCGAGCCTATGGGGAGGAGCCTGGTCAAGATATACAGCGAAGTCATGAAGAGCCGGGGATATCTTCCCAGGGACACGGGCCCTGTGGTTGTCAAGCCGATGGATATCAATGATGTGCCTGTCATGGCGGTGACATTGTATTCGGGAAGCGAGTCCGATGCGGTCCTGCGTCGTCTTGCGGAGGAAGTTGCATCGAGTTTCAAAAGAATCCCGGGAACGGGGCAAGTCACGGTCATTGGTGGAAGAATGCGCACTGTCAGGGTTGTCCTGAGTCCCTCCGCTCTGACGGCACACCATTTGACCGCTCTTGATATCTCCTCTGCGATCTGGCGGTCGAACAGGAGTATCGATCTCGGAAGCTTTGACCGGAACAATATTTCCTATCAGGTAGCGCTTTCCGGTTCCCTGACAAAGGTTTCCCAGCTTCGGAACCTGGTCGTTTCCGTTCAGAACGGAAAAAGCATTCATCTGTCCCAGGTTGCAACGGTGACCGATGGTCCCGGTCCGCTTGACAGTTATGTCTGGATCGGCCATCCACCAACTTCCCCCGAGGCGGGAGACCAAACCGCGGTGACTGTTGCGGTCGCCAAGAAAAAAGGAATCAATGCTGTTCTTGTTTCCGGCAAGATTCTCGAGAAGATGAAAGATCTCTCGGCAAGAAAGATTCCTTCTGATATTCACTGGACTGTGACCAGAAATTATGGTCATACGGCCAATGAAAAAGCTGATGATCTTTTATTGCATCTTGTTGTTGCAACAATTGCGGTGATTCTTCTCGTCGCACTCGGTCTTTCTCTTCGGGAGTCCGGTGTTGTGGCCGTTGCAATCCCGGTGACGCTTGCCCTCACATTGTTCGGATCGATGATGATCGGCTACACCGTCAACCGGGTTACCCTGTTTGCTCTGATCTTTTCTATCGGAATCCTGGTGGATGACGCAATCGTTGTGGTTGAGAACATTAATCGCCATTTTCATTTCCTGGGAGGAAAAAGAGACCGGGATACCCTTCTTGAAAGAGCCGTCTATGCGGTTGGAGAGGTTGGCAATCCAACAATCCTGGCAACTTTTACGGTGATAGGAGCCCTGTTTCCCATGGCGTTTGTCAGCGGGCTGATGGGGCCTTATATGCGTCCGATTCCGGTTAACGCCTCGCTTGCAATGACCGGGTCTCTGCTTGTGGCCTTGACGGTGGTTCCTTTTCTGGCTCTCCGGATGGTTCCCCCGGCAGGTCATCACAACAAGGTGATGGGGAAGATCGACGGGGGAATCCGCCATCTGTACAGGGTGATCATGGTTCCGCTGCTGGAGTCACGATTGCGGCAAAATCTGTTTTTTGGAGTGGTTCTTTTCCTGACGGTCGGGGTCATGGCTTTTTTTGAGACCAGGACGCTTTTGCTGAAGATGCTTCCCTTCGACAACAAGAGTGAGCTCGATGTTGTTATTGACATGCCGGCGGGGACGACACTTGAGACGACCGCCCGAACGGCTCTGGCGCTTGAAGGTGTTATTTTGCGCGACCCGTCGGTTTCTTCGGATCAGGCCTATGTCGGCCTTGCTGCCCCGTTCGACTTTAACGGACTTGTCAGACATTACTACCTGCGGCGTGGGAAAAGGGTTGCCGAAATCCATGTCAATCTCCTGCCGAAAGAGAGGCGTTCCCTGCAAAGCCACCGGATTGCGGAAGAACTCGAACGGAAGCTGTCTCCTGTGGCGGCATCCTTCGGTGCAAGGATCAAAATGGTCGAAGTGCCGCCAGGGCCTCCGGTCATGGCCCCGATCGTTGCCGAGGTGATGGGGCCGGATCAGGCTTCGATCACCGCCTATGCCGAAAAGGTTCGGGATGTTTTTCGGCATAGCAGTGGGGTGATTGATGTCGATTCAACTCTTCCCGATCCGCAGGTCCGCTACAGGATCCGTGTCGATCAGGAAAAGGCGGCCCTTTCTGGGGTTTCGACCGAGGAGATTGAAAAGGCTCTGGCGCTTGGACTGCACGGTGAGACGGGTGAATTGCATACGGCTTCGGGAAAAGGCTACGTCCCCATTATTCTGGAGGTTTCGAGGAAGGATCGTTCCTCCATCAAGGATCTGGATTCGATTATGGTCCGATCGGGCAACGGTCATCTTGTTCCCCTGGGAACGCTGATCGATGTCTCCAAAGAACAGGCTCCTGCCGTTCTTTACCGCAAGAATCTTCGTCCCGTGGTCTATGTAACGGGCAATACAACAGGATCGGGCAGGAGTCCTGTCTATGCGGCCGTGGATCTTTCGAGAAAGCTTCCTCCCGCGGACCTCTCGGGCCACATGGAGCCTGTACGCCAATATTTCTGGGGTTATCCGTCATCGAGTGAAAATCTTTCTGTCCGCTGGGGTGGCGAATGGCATGTGACCTATGTGACCTTCAGGGACATGGGGATCGCCTTTGTTGCCGCGATTGTGGTCATTTACCTCCTGATCGTGATTCAGTTCAAAAGCTATGTCACCCCAATGATCATCATGTCGCCTATTCCGTTAGCCCTGATTGGTGTGATCCCGGGCCATGTGTTGCTGGGGTCGAACTTTACGGCGACCTCAATGATCGGTTTTATTGCCCTTGGAGGAATCATGGTTCGGAACTCGATCCTTCTGGTGGACTTCATGCATACGAAAAAAGCAGAGGGAGTTGACCTGAAGCAGGCGGTTCTGGAAGCCGGTGCGATCAGGACACGTCCCATATTGCTGACAGCGCTGGCGTTGGTTGCCGGCTCCTTTGTCATCCTCTCCGATCCGATTTTTCGGGGAATGGCGATTGCGCTTCTGTCCGGGTCGATCGTTTCGACGGTCCTGACGCTCGTGCTTGTTCCCCTCCTGATTGCCCGGGTGGAGGGGAGTCGCTGGTCGGAAGGCCGGCGGGAAGTGGCGGGAAACTGATTTTGGGATTTCTGATAATGGAGGAGTAAGATGTCGATGGAAAGAATGATCCGTGCATTGGCCGGATCCATGATACTGATCAGCCTGCTTTTGTCTGTGTATGTTTCAAGGGAGTGGCTGTGGCTGACAACGTTTGTGGGAGCCAATCTCCTGCAGTCCTCAATAACCCGCTGGTGTCTTGCGGAATCCATCTTGAGAAAAATTCTCCGGAGACCTGCTCAAGAAGAAAAGAATTGCTGTTGATCCGGAGACCTGGATGAAGGCGATGGTTCTCTCCAGATCGGGGCCTGTCGGCCCTGACTCCCTTGTTTTGCGGGATCTCCCCACTCCTTCTCCCGCACGGGGCGAGGTTCTGATCAGGGTTCGTTCCTGCGGTGTTTGCCGGACGGATCTTCATGTTGTCGAGGGTGATCTTCCGGGTGTTCCCCCCGGGGCCATTCCCGGTCATGAAATTGCAGGTGAGATCGCAGCTGTCGGGGAAGGGGTCACCGGGTGGAAGCCCGGTGACCCTGTCGGCATGGCATGGCTATACAGCTCATGCGGTTCCTGTCGGTTCTGTCTTTCAGGGAAAGAAAATCTGTGCCTTTCTCCAAAATTCACCGGGTATGACAGGCCTGGCGGCTTTGCGGAATATGTCGTGGGAGATGCGCGTTTTGTTTATCACCTGGGTTCCGGTGGGGATCCTTCCCTGATGGCACCGCTTTTATGCGCCGGCATTATCGGGTATCGGGCTTTTACAAGGCTTGGCCTGTTGCGTGGGCAGCATCTGGGGCTTTACGGATTTGGCGCATCGGCGCACCTTGTTCTTCAAATGGCTCAATCATCCGGCATGCATGTTTCTGTCATCAGCAGGGGGGATCGCCATCAGGCTCTGGCCCGGGAAATGGGGGCGGATTTTGTCGGGCCTTCGGGGACGCATCCGCGCAAGCTTCTTGATGGGGCGATCCTGTTTGCTCCGGCCGGAGAAATCGTACCGGATATCATGCTTGACCTGGATCGTGGGGGAAAGCTTCTTATTGCCGGGATCCATCTCTCAGACATTCCGTCTCTTGTCTATCAGGATCAGCTTTTTCTGGAAAAGAGCCTTGGTTCTGTTACCGCAAATACCCGGGAAGACGGACGTGGTCTTTTGAAGATGGCCGAGACGTTTGGGATTCAGCCCAGAATCAGGAAGTATCCACTTCAGGATGCTTCATTGGCCCTGATGGATTTGAAAAACGACCAGATCATGGGAGCTGCCGTGCTAACGGTTTCGTGACCGATGGAAACCAGAAGTTTTCAGGGGAACTCTAAAAAGGCCCTCCGTAAAAGGAGGGCCTTTTTTTACTCGACGTTAATGGTCACTTTGGACTTCGGTCCAAGGATCTTGTGGCCTGCAGTAGCAACCTTGAGTGTCAGGGTATGCTTGCCTTTTGGTAACTTGATCTTGACAGGGTTCTGATGGGTCGGTTCAGCAAACTGTCCATCGATGAAAAGGTGCACATGGTCACCCTTTGGTCCCTTGTGAAGGATGTAATGGATGACGACGGGGCTATGAACGGTCGATCCGCTTTTGGGAGATGTGATCCTGACAGATGTCTTGTCGGCCGCAAATGCCGGAGATGAAACGAGACCCAGGGAGAAAAACGCGGCAGATATAACGGATGCGGTGACCATTTTCAACTGATTCATGGTTCCTCCTTCTTGGCATGTTGAGGTTTTGATCTTTGTTGAAAATCCTATGAGGTGTGGCAAGCGATATTGCGCCAGCGACCTCCGGAAATGGGGCCGGCCGTCCGAAAACGGGCTGGCATCCTCCGATTGGATAAGTCTACCATGATTTTTGCGAAAATGGTTTTTTATTAACAGATCCGATTTGCTCGTCAGGAAGTCCGAACGATCATCAATTCGTATGAACGGATCTTTGTTGAGGATATTGCCATAGGCGAAATGAACCCCCGTCAATGCTTGCGCCGAAGCATTCGTGGGGTGGCGTGGTCGCGACTTCCTCCTGTGGCCATAGACCGAAGAGGTAATATCCGGCTGGACCTGTCATTGTTTGTGCTGTGGCACGGAAAAGGATCGGGACACCAACGCCTCCCTGAATGTTTTGAGACTTGGGGTTTCGTCTCGGTTTTGGCAGGAGGCACACTTGATCTTGATGCCAATGTTCAAACAAGAGGTATATAATGCAGGCAGGAGGGTTATGAATATTCATGGGCCCTTTGTGAAGCTTGCAGTTTGGATACGACTAACCTGGAGGTGTCTCATGGAATCGGATCGTTACATTGTGATTCGAAACAGGCTTCTTGATCTTGATGGGGAGATTTCAAAAGATCACTTTGTGATCGGAAGCCGCTGGCAGGCTCTTGAGCAGGACATCGACGAAGGGGAGAACGATCATTTGTTTTCAAGTGATGAAGCATCCGCTCTCCGGGAGCTTCTTGAGGATTTGCGTACCGAACACGATCTTCGGATGAATTCCGGCACCTTGGGGAGCTAGTCTGATGGAAAACAAGCCCTGCAGTTTTCTTTCCCCGCTTGTTCCGGGAAGGGGTCGTCTATTTTCTTTCCTTATTGTTCTATTTTTGTTCATGACTTCCTGCCAGACATCCCCGGCAGAACATTTTTCTCCCCAGATTGTTACAGGAGGCGGGGCTCGGGAGACTCCCGTGACTGTTTCGAGGGATCTGACCTCGAAAATTGACTCTGTTCTGGATGCCACGCTTGAAAAAGGGAAACCTCAGGAGCGTGTTATTGTCCCAAAATTTATGGACAATCGTGGTGTTTCCCGTGTTCTTGGTCGGTATTTGGCGTCGAGAATCAGTGAGGGTTTGTCGACTGATCCCGCCCTGAATGTGGTCGATTCCGGAAAACTCAGGCAGAAAATGCATCTGGAGGCTATTTCACAGGGTGGACAGGGGTCCTCCTCGATGGTGATGATTGCCAGGGAGTTGAATGCCGACCGGATCGTTCTGGGGAGATTGACTGACCTGGGGCAGCAGATTGAGATATCGGTGAGGGTCATTTCTGTTTCAGACGGGAAAGTTCTTGGACAGGTTTCGAAATTGGTGAAGAAAAATGGTTCGTTCCTGAATCTCTGGGACGTTGGCCCATGAACCCCGGGAGGGGGGTATGGGGTTCGTGCAACAATTGGAGGAATCAATGAAAAATCTGGAAAAGGCCGCTGGTGCCGTTGCCCTCGCGGCTCTTTTGTCGGGATGTGCTGTTTCGATCAGTCCTGGAGAGGCAGGTGTTTTCTGGAGCATCAGCCATGGGACGGACAAGGCACATATTTACAGGGAGGGAATTCAGATCATTGCCCCCTGGAACCAGATGTATATCTACTCCCTGAGAACACAGGAAGCAAGGCTCAATCTGAATGTATTGACGGTGAACGGTCTTCCGGTCGGAATGGATGCTTCTGTCCTTTACAAGGTGGATGCAAAATACCTTCCAACGCTTCAGGAGACCGTTGGCCCCGACTACTTTCATGTGCTGATTGCTCCTTATGTTCGTTCCGAGACGAGAAAAATTGTCGGCCGATATACTCCTTCCCAGATCTATTCCAACCAGAGGGAAAAGATCGAGCGATCAATCCTGAAGCACCTTCGCGAGAAACTGAAGGGGTATCCTGTTACGGTCAGCGGGTTCTTGATCAGGAATGTCAAGCTGCCGAGGGTGATCAGGGTGGCGATCGAGCATAAACTGACCGAGGAGCAGAACTTCCAGAGGATGGAGTATGTTCTTGACATTGCTCGCAAGGAAGCCCAGAAAAAACGGATCGAGGCGGAAGGCATTTCTGCTTTCCAGAAAATTGTTCAGGAAAACCTGACTTCGCAGTACCTGACATGGAAAGGGATTCGGGCAACAGAGGAGTTGGCGAAGAGCCCGAATGCGAAAATCGTCATTATCGGAGGTGGAAAAAATGGTCTTCCCGTGATCTTGAACGCAGATCCGGGAACTGCTGGCAGAAGAAGCATCAATCACTCATATCGCGGAAAGGATCGATCAAATGGCAACTGAACAATTCTTGAAGGAAGGGGATCTGGCTCCTTCCTTTACTGCGGGTGTTCTTGGATACGAGTCTCCGGAAATAAGTCTTTCGGATCTTCGTGGACGATCTGTCGTCCTGTATTTTTACCCAAAGGACGATACTCCGGGATGTACGCGTGAAGCATGTGACTTCAGGGATGCCTTTGAGGTTCTAAAGAGGGCTGGGGTTCTTGTTCTGGGTGTATCCCGGGACTCCCTTTCGAGCCATGAAAAGTTCGTCAGTAAATACGGACTGAACTTTCCCCTCCTGTCGGATCCTGATGGAGCGATTTGTACCGCTTACGGAGTTCTGAAAGAAAAAAACATGTATGGACGAAAATCGATAGGGGTTGAGCGGACGACTGTCGTGATCGGCCCTGATGGCACCATCAGGAAGGTCTACCCAAAGGTCAAGGTTGACGGCCATGTCGGGGCCATTCTGGGGTTCTTGGGTTTGTCAGCCCCCCAGCAATAAGGAATCAGGAGAGATTTCTTGAACTCATTCGATGACATGGGGGGGAGGAAGGTCCTTTGGGGTCTTCTTGTGGTATGGATAGGGCTTCTTTATATGGCTCACTCCATGGAGTCTGCCATGGGACCGGGAAACGACGGGGTGGAACGGATGCTGCCGTCCGGGCCACAGAAGGGCCCTCATCCTCATGGGAAAGGAAGATCTCCCCAGCAGGGCGGGATTGTTCCACCACACTTTCAGCCGACAGCCTCTGGTCGCTGACTGTTTTTCAGGCTTCTCCGATATTCCGGTCTTTGAGGAGAAGCATTGTTCCCGCTGTAATGAGGGCAAGAGTTACCTCGAGGACCTTGATTCTGTAACCATGTTCCCAGCCCCATGCGGCAGCGGGTTGGAATCCGAGTATTCCCATCGTGCTGAAAATCTCCAGCTGGGAAAATCCCCTGTTTTTTTTGTCTGTTTTCAGCCGTGAGGAAACCCGGGTTTTAACCGCTATCGATGTCCAGAGTTCTCCGGCTCCCCAGACAGCCATGCCGGCAATATAAAAGGCCGTTCCGCTGGCAGGGCCAAGGAGAAGAATGATTGCCGTTGCAAGAAGGAGCGGTCCAGGCAGGAGGTCGAGTCGTTTTTCCGGGTTGATCTGCCTGAAGGACAGAAAGAGTCCTGATGCGACATGGACAACACTTGAGAGGATGAATCCGACGCCCATCATGATGGCCAGGCCGCTCTGCTCATTGAATCGGAACATCAAAAGTGTCGCGGGAAATATCGACACCTTCAAAAGTACTCCACCCAGGAGAGTCGAGAGCCATCCCTTCCCCCCAGTTGAAAGGACTCCTCTGGCAAAAGATGGGGAAGGTGCTTGCTCAGTGTCACTGCTTTTTGGAGGAGAGACTGTTTTTTTTCGGGCCATGTTCGATGCGGTGATGGCCCAGAAAAAGCATAAGGTACCTGGAATGGCCGTCAGATAGAAGAGCGTGGGGACAGAAAGTCTTCCCGTAAGGGCTGTTGCAACCAGCGGACCGATGATTCCACCGGTCTGGTCAAGTGTCTGTATCCTGGAAAATGCTCTTGACAGCCACTCTTTGGCAATGACATTTGAGACAAGGGCGTCTCTTGCCGGTCCACGCAACCCCTTTCCAAACCAGGAGACCGACTTCAGGAGAATAATGGCACCAGGTGCTGACACGACCCCCATGAGGGGTGTTGAGACAGCTGTCAGCCCGTAGCCGATCCTGACAAAAAGACTCTGTTTCCGGGGTGTTCCTCCCCATTTTGCGGTGCTGATGGCTCCACCCATTCTGGCGACTTCCGCCACTGATTCCATGATTGAAACCGTAACAGCGGTTCCTCCGAGATGAAGAATCCATAGCGGGAGAAGCATATGGGCCATTTCATAGGCAAAATCGGCATAGAGGCTTGTTTTTCCAAATGCCATGACAATGGCCTGTTCTTCTTTTTCAATCTTTGAATCCATCATGTGCGCCTTTCCGTCCTTGACCTTGCCCAGAAAGTTGAGAAAAGAAGTGCGCCGATCAGTACCCCTCCTGCCGCAAAATGTCTTTCCTGAATGATCCACGGGGAGAGAAGGAGTCCTGACGCAAGAGAGACGGTCAATTGAAAGTGGATCGATCCCCAGAGGATTCCATAGGCTGCAGGAATATCTCTTTTCCTGAGAAGCATGAAGAGGGAGAGCGCTTCCGGCGATTCTGTCGACAGTGAGGAGAGAACGATGGAGAGGAGAAAAATAGTATCCCCACCGCCAGATCCTCCAAACTGAAGGATCCCCTTTAACAAGAGGACGGGACCGATAAAAAGAAGTCCGACTCCGGACAAGAACGAAAGGACTGTCCTTAAAAAATGGGGACTATCCGGTTTGTCTGGAGTCGTGTCGTCCGGATCCTCTCCTTTGACTCCCAAAAGGATGGCCGGGTAGAGAAAGAGAAGCAAAATTGCAACGGTCCAATGGAGAGCTGGTGAGCGGAAATATCCGGCCAGAAGGGCCAGTGTCAAGCCTGCTGCCAGAATGGGGGCCTCTTTGGCCAGCTGGTTTTTCTCTTGAATGGGGACAGGCGATTTTCGGGTGATGAAAAGGGTCATGGGCCAGAGTATGGCGATGAGAAAGAGTGGGGCTCCAAGTATGGCCCCGATCCCGGCATCTTTTCGTCCCGCTCCGGAGCCACCTAAAAAGGAGAAAAGAGGCAGGATCAGTTCCGGAATGGAAAGAGAGATGTTGCCCAGGATGCGGCGACCGATTGAGTGATTTTTGAAAAGATGTTTGGTCAGTGCCTCTGCTGAATGAGAAAAAAGGGCACTTCCCCCGAGAATCAGGAGAAATCCTCCGGCGGTTAAGACTATCGCTGGCATTGGGATTGGCCTGTTTGATATTTTGTTGTGTGGCAGAATGCGAGATGTTGACATCCTTCCGCCGCTAACACTGAGAACGGGTGTGGCAACGGATTCCCAGGATTACTCAAGGGATTTTGGGGTTCTCCGATGTCCAGATGGAGCGGAGACGGTTGAAGCAGAGGATCGAATGCGTCTTCCGGGAGCCATTCCGCTTCTTCTTTGGGAAGGGTGACCTGGGGGCTTATTTTGAAGACGGAATGTCCTTTCTGTTCTTTCTGTCGTGCTTTCGTCTTCATATCCTAATGTTCAGTTGCAGACAAAGCGACAGCATCCGAATTTTTGCCAGGAAATCCAGTCTGCTTTTGATCCGGTTCAGACGAGATTTCAAGAGGCTTGCAGACTATAATGACTTTACTAGGGAAGGTTGTCGATCCCGCTTCATGTTCTCGAAGATGCCCCGGATTGTCAATGAGAAGTCCCCGGGGTCCGGAAACAGGCGCCTGATTATTTGGAAAGAAGGATCTTTTGCAAGGAGACCGATTGAACATCTGCCCGAGCATTCCCCTTCTTAGCCCGAAGGGCAAGAGGGGGGCAATCGGGCGGTTTTGTTTTTCTTCTTCCTGCTTTTTCAGTCGTTCCCTGAGATTCCACATAGCGTCGGACCGT
>JAPTWQ010000084.1 GCA_028064945.1 Nitrospiraceae bacterium
TCCCTTGGATGCTTCAGATCCTTTTGTCTTTTCTTTCCTTCTGCCAACATCCTTTCTGTATCCTGAAGATCGAGGTCGATCTGTTTTCTTCGGGATTCAAGGCTGGCTATTTCCTTTGATGTTTCCGCCGCCTGTTTTTCGAGATCGGCGACACGGCCGGAAGCGTTTTGAATCATTTCGGTTGCTTCCTGCACGTCAGCCATAAGGCGAAATGCTTCTACATCCATCGTCTGTAAACGGTACACCAAGGAAAGAGTTCCCTGGACCGAGTGGTCCTCTGACAAGCGAACGTCCCTACCTTTCTTCCGTTTCTATTTCAGGCTGTCTGAATTTGGTGGGCCCACCAGGATTCGAACCTGGAACCAACCGGTTATGAGCCGGTAGCTCTGCCGTTGAGCTATAGGCCCTTTACCAGTCAACAAAACTCTTGAGGTGCTTGCTGCGGCTTGGATGCCTCAGCTTCCTCAAGGCCTTTGCTTCGATCTGGCGAATACGCTCTCTTGTCACGTCAAAGTCCTGACCGACTTCTTCCAGAGTATGATCGGTCGACTCCCCCACACCAAAGCGCAACCGGATCACTTTTTCTTCCCTTTCGGTCAGAGAAGAAAGCGCTTTTCCGATTTTTCGAACCAGATCATAACGGACAGCCGAATCGATTGGGGAAATAGACTTCTTGTCCTCGATAAAATCTCCCAGATGGCTGTCCTCCTCCTCCCCGATGGGCGTCTCAAGGGAGATCGGTTCCCGGGCTATCTTCAGGACCCGACGCACTTTTTCGACCGGCATTTGCATTTCTTTTGCAAGCTCTTCCGGCAACGGTTCGCGACCCAGCTCCTGCACAAGATGGCGCGTCGTCCTGATCAGTTTGTTGATCGTTTCGATCATATGGACAGGAATACGGATTGTCCGGGCCTGATCTGCAATCGCCCGCGTTATAGCTTGCCGGATCCACCACGTGGCATAGGTTGAAAACTTGAACCCTCTTTTATATTCAAACTTGTCCACCGCCTTCATCAACCCGATGTTCCCTTCCTGGATCAGGTCGAGGAACTGAAGCCCCCTGTTTGTATAACGCTTGGCGATAGAAACAACCAGACGGAGGTTCGCCTTGATCAGTTCGGCCTTGGCTTCCCGGACTTTCTGCTCGCCCGCTTCCAGGAGACTCAAGCTGTCCCGGATCTCTGAAGAGGAAAGGAGGGCCGCGACCTCCGCTTCGTGAACGCGCTCCAGTGCAAACTGGTAGTTTTTCAGAAGCTCCAGCTTTTCGGGATCCTGATAACGTTCACCGGGATCTTTCCCCGCCTTCAGGAGGGCGATGGCTTTCAGAATGTCTTCCTTGTTCGCTCCCAGCCTCCGGCGAGAATGATCGATTATCCGTTCCGATTCGTCCAGAACACTCACAACATCGTGAAGCTGACGAATCATGAGTTCGACCTGTTTCCGATGGAGATTCATCTCCATAATCAGTTCAACGATCTCTGTCTTGATCTTTTTTGCCTGCTCGCGCAAAACTTTCTTCTTTGAAGTATTCTTTTGCGCATCTTTCCATTTTTCCGAAATGGCATTCAGCTTCAAGAAGAGCTCAGAAAGACTGTCTGTCTGGCGGACAAACTGTTCCCGGGCATCCCGCAGGGCAGCAGAATCCCCTTCTTCCGGCTCATCCTCCGTCTCTTCCTCCATGACATCCACGATTTCACGAATACCGATCTGGCCTGTCTGGAACTTTTCCCGGAGGGAAAGAATGCTCCGGACTGTCAGAGGCATTCCAAAAAGAATCCCGGAGACCTCTTTTTGCCCTTCTTCGATTCTCTGGGCAATGGCGATTTCCCCTTCTCGCGTCAGGAGAGGAACCGCCCCCATTTCTTTCAGGTAAAGACGCACAGGGTCATCAATCCGGGAGAGGGTTCCCGGGGTCATATCGATCCCTTCGTCCTCTTCCTCGCTGTCCACCCCCCGAACGGATTCCAGATCCGAAAATCCCTCTTCCTCCTCGGAATCCATTTCTCCATAACCGGCTTCGCGCGACTCGTCATCGACGATATCAATATTCATATCGCCAAAGTAAGACATCAGATTATCTAGCTGGTCCGAGCCGATCGCTTCCGGGGGAAGAACATTGTTCAGTTCATCATAAGTCAAATATCCGCGTTCTTTTCCGAGACTGATCAAATCCTTCATCTCGTTTAATTTTTCGCTTTTACTCATTCGGTCTCCCGTTGAATGGCCGCTGGCCAGAGCTGACATTCCACAAGCAAATTCCGGTCACTTCAAGGCAGCGGATAAACGTTCCCTTTTCGACATGCGAGAAACCCGGAAAACCAGATCTTCCAGTCTTCTGGGGCGGGTTTCCCTGTCCAGGGGGAGTTGCATCCAAACTTCCGCCAACAAGGGCTCTTTCAAAATCATATCCTGGACAATATCCGGATTTGTCTTCCCGTTTCTCCAGAGTTCACGGACAAAAGTCAAAAGGCTTCCGGAGGACAGAAAATCGAAGTCTCCAGGGGAAAGCCGTTCAGACGGGTGAGGATCGAGAGAATCTGTCCACAGACGGACAAGCTCAAGAACAAGATTTCTTTCCATCAAATCTCGGTTCGAAGACATCTCCCGACTTTTTTGTCCGGGAGTTTCACGCGGAGAGAGCGATTCTTCACGAAAAAGACCCTGTGCAAGGAGATCCTTGTTTAATCGAAAAACAGATGCTCCGCGGGACAAAAAGTGATCAATGGCCTCCGGGTCCGGAATACGTTTTGCCAGGTCATAGAAAGACTCCAGAAGATGATTTCTCGTTGTCGTATCCGCAGTTTTAAGCTGGATATCAAAAAGATCCACCACGAAATCAGCAAGAGGAATTGCTTTCTCGATGCTTTCCATAAAGAAGTCCCGACCCACCTCTCTGATCCATTCGTCCGGGTCTTTTCCTTCTGGCAGGGAAAAGGCCCGAATCGAAATCCGGGAATCAAGAACGAAGCGGTCAGCAAGACGCGCAATGGCAGTTTGTCCTGCCTTGTCTCCGTCAAAAACAACCACTACCTCATCGGCCAATCGCGACAGATGGATAAGGTGAGATTGTGTCAACGCTGTTCCAAGAGGGGCGACGACCGCTTCCACACCCGCTTCCGAAAGCGCCATCACATCAAAATACCCTTCCACAACGAGAACGCGTCTTTTTTTCTCTATCGCAGGGCCTGCCTGATCAAGCCCGAAAAGAATTTCCTTCTTGCGAAAAAAAGGGTGTTCCGGGGAATTCAGATATTTTGGACCCTGCGAATTTCCTGGAAGGACCCGTCCTCCAAACGCAACCGATGCCCCATTTTCGATTCGGATCGGGACCATGATGCGGTTTCGAAAGAATTCCCTGGGCCCTCCGGGGACTTGCTTCAGGAGGCCATATTCTATGGCTTCCTTCTGCTTTAAGTATGGCATCGATTTTAACAGGGCCCCCGGCATCGACCAGCCGAGGCCGAACCGTTCCACCGTCACAGGTTTCAATCGGCGTGTTTCATGAAGATACTTCCGAGCCTGTTCGGCTCCGGAAGAAGAAAGGCTCTTTCGAAAAATCGACTCCGCTTCCCGACAAATCTGAAAACACGCCTTCCGGCGATCATGTCCGTTTCCGGAAGGGAGAGGGATACCCGCCTGATCACCCAAAAACCGGACCGCTTCCCCAAAAGTCTTTCTCTCAAACTTTTCAATGAACCGGAAAACGTCTCCACCGGCCTGACATCCGAAGCAGTAAAAAAGCTGCTTTGACGAATCGACATGAAACGAGGGTGTTTTTTCCTCATGAAACGGGCAAAGCCCCAGATAATCCTTGCCGCGCTTTTTGAGAGGGATGCGGTCGCCAACAATCCGGACGATATCACTCGCCTGCCGGACTTTTTCCCGCCATTCTCTGTAATCAACCGATTCCAGATCAGCCGTTTTGCTCTCCCAGTCTGGCTTTGACTTTCTGACTGACGAGCCTGTTGTCCGCCCGTCCCGAAGTGCGAGGCCCCAACCATTTCATGACAGAGCCCATATCCCGGGGAGACCTTGCTCCCGTTGACTGGACCGCTTCGTCCACAAGCCTGTCCAGTTCCGCCTCATCCAATGGACGAGGAAGATACTCTTTCAGAATTTGCCTCTCCCTGCGCTCTTTTTCCGCGAGATCAGGTCTTCCGCCTTTTTCAAACTGATCAACGGACTCATCGATTTTTCGAACCATCCCGGACAGAACGCCAACCACTTCCGGATCTGTGAGGGTCGCCCCCTTGCCCTTTTCGATCTCGGCATTGCGAATTGCGGAAAGCGCCATCCGAATAATCGAAAGCCTCTCTTTATTTCCGGAACGCATACACTCCTTTTGGTCATCCCGCAACCGGGAAAGAAGCTGGGAGCTGTCTTCCGGATTTGTCAACGGGACGCCAGCCTTGCGCGCTTGAGGGCCTTTTTCCGTGCGGCAAGAGCTTTCTTCTTTCTTCGAACACTGGGCTTTTCGTAATGTTCCCGCTTCTTGATCTCAGACAGAATACCGGCTTTTTCACATTGCTTCTTAAAACGCTTCAAGGCACTCTCAAAAGATTCGTTCTCTTTGATGCGTACTCCCGTCATAAACCCTCCAAAAAATTCGCTTGCCATAACCACATAACCATAAGAGAGACTGCTCAATTTCCTTCGTTCGTGAAAAATTTCTTTTTGCAAAATGAACAGTTTTCCAGTTTACTTCTTTCAATTTGTGTCTGTCAAAACAATCTCCTGCACCCTTTTAAATATTGTACCATACAAAAAAAATGGACCGACAAATCCGGGGGATCCCGCAAAAAAGCTTTACAATCCGGTTTTTTCTCTGCTAGCATCCTTACCGATGCTGGAGGTGGCCCTATCAGTGCCGCACATACCGTTTTCTGGTGCGGCCACTCTGAAGATCAATCCACTAATGGAGGCTTCAATGGCAAAAGCGGCAAAAGCAACCCTCACAAAGTCTGAACTGATCGACACTCTGCATGCAAAAAACGGAACATTAACAAAGAAAGCGGTGTCCGAAGTTGTGGACCAGGTCTTTTCCACCATCACGGATCACGTCGCTAAAGGAACAGCCGTTAATATCGTCGGGTTCGGGAAGTTTCATGCCGTCAAGCGTGCGGCTCGTACGGGAAGGAATCCCGCCACCGGTGCGGTCATAAAAATTGCGGCCACAACCACACCACGCTTTGCCGCCGGAAAAGCATTCAAGGACTCCGTGGCCAGGAAGAAGTAGATCACTTCGTTCCAGAAGAATGTTATCCCGGGGGCCAGACCATCTGTCGTCCACCAAGAACATGAACGTGAAGGTGGGCCACAGTCTGGCCTCCGTTGTTTCCGGTATTGACAACAATCCGATATCCGTCCGGTGAAAGTCCGGCATTTTGCGCAACGTTCACCGCCATCCTCATCAATTTCCCGGCAACCTGTTCACCCCCATCAATGTTAAGGAGGGTTGCCATATCTCCGACATGCCGTCTGGATATTACAAGAGCATGAAAGGGAGCCTGGGGATTGACATCAAGAATTGCTATCCCATCCGCCTCTTCCAGTATTTTTTTCGACGGGATCTCCCCATTCAGGATTCGGCAGAAAATGCATCCCTGGTCTGTCACAATTCTCCCCCCGTCTTTTTCCGTCCTTTTTTTTCCACCAGTCCCCCTGTTCCCTGACGCTTTCGCAAAATTTCCATCACTTCTCCCCAGGACAACCCTGTCTTTTCCAGGGCAACGACGAGATGAAAGAAAAGGTCCGCCCATTCGGAAAGCTGCCGATCCCGCGACTCGACAAGAGTCGCCAGGGAAACCTCAAAAGCCTCTTCCGACAATTTTTTCAGGACAACCGAAACATCCGACTGCAGAAGGGAGGCGGTATAGGATATTTCTGGATCCCCCTTCTTTCTCTCCCTGACTGTCGACTGGAGTTCGGACCAGACTTCGAACGGAGCCTTTTCTCCCTGCGAACCGGAGCCGTCAAAGCAGGAGACGGCACCCGTATGGCATGTGGGCCCCAAAGGTTTGGCAAGGACAAGAATCGTATCCTGATCACAGTCCCATCGAATATCCATGACATCGAGACCGTTTCCCGACGTCTCCCCCTTGACCCAGATTTTTTCCCGGGAACGGCTGAAGAAAGTCACTTTCCCGGTGCGCTTTGTCATTTCGTACGCCTCACGGGTCATATACCCGAGCATCAGCACCTTTCCCGTTTCCCAGTGCTGAACAACGGCTGGTATCAGATCCGCCTTTCCAAAAATATTCTCTTCGGCCACGGAGAGGATTCCTTTTCCGGACAATGGATCCCTGATACTCATGATGCTTTTCTCACCGGACGGACAGGCACATCTCTTTCGAGAAGAAATCTCTTCAGCTGCGGAACGGAAAGTTCCCCGAAATGAAAGAGGCTTGCTGCAAGGGCTGCGTCTGCCCCGGCCTGAAAAGCCTCCCGAAAATGTTCCATCGACCCCGCACCACCGGATGCAATGACGGGAACACGCACCCGTCTGGAGACGGCTTCAATGAGAGCCGTGTCATATCCCATGCCTGTTCCGTCCTGATCAATCGAGGTCAGCAGGATTTCTCCCGCTCCCAGAGAAACTCCTCGCTCTATCCAGTCCAGGGCCTCCAGCCCTGTCGGCTCCGTCCCCCCTCGCGTGTAGACACGATAGGTTGAACCCTCCTTGCGAACGTCAACGGCCAGGACAATACATTGGCTTCCAAACAGACGTGCACCTTCCCCCAGAAGGTCCGGACGGGAAATGGCCGAAGAATTGACAGACACTTTATCCGCACCTGCCAGAAGAAGATTTCTCATGTCCTGAAGAGTTCTCACTCCCCCGCCCACGGTGAGGGGAAGGAAGACAGCTTCTGCAGTTTTTCGGACAACCGAAAGAAGCGTTTCTCTCTCCTCCAGTGTTGCTCCAATATCCAGAAGACAAATTTCATCCGCTTCCATCCGGTCGTAAAGACGGGCAACCGAAACAGGATCTCCCGCATCAACGAGATTTCCGAACCGGACGCCTTTCACAACCCTCCCGGCTTTCATATCCAGACAAGGGATGATCCTTTTAAGGAGCACTCCGGGGACCTCCAGTTGCAATCCCGAGAAGACGGAGCGCTTCCGTCAGATCCATCTCGCCTGTGTAAATCGCTTTTCCGACGATTGCTCCGTCCACACCGATTTCCCGAAGTCTTGCAATGTCGGAGATATCCCGAACCCCACCACTGGCGATCACGGGAACCCGGACCGTTCTCCGCAGGATTTCGTATCGGGCGAAGTTTGGTCCCGACAGTAATCCATCCCGATGAATATCCGTGTAGACGAATCCCCGAACCCCGAGCTCAGACATCCGCACCATGACTTCCAGCGGATCCTGCGTGTCCAGGTCAAGCCACCCATTGACAGCCAGAGACTCATCTTTCACATCGATTCCGACATAAAAAAGGTCCGGATGTTGTTCGATCATGCTCCCGAGAAAGACAGGATCCTTGATGGCGGCCGTTCCCAGGATCAGACGGGAAACTCCCGCATCGTAATAGAAGGACGCGATGTCTTTCGAACGGACTCCTCCCCCCACCTGAACAAATCCATTGAACGCCTTGACAATTTCCCGGATAAGGGACCGGTTGACAGGGACGCCTTCCCGGGCCCCGTCCAGATCGACGACATGAAGATGCTGGACGCCTCTCTCCCGAAAATGAAGTGCTGTCCGCACGGGATCTTCTCCGTAAATGGTTTCCTGATCAAAACGGCCTTGCGTCAGACGAACGACTTTGCCATTCCGGATGTCAATCGCCGGATAGAGTTGCATGACCAACCTTTCCAAAGTTCCGCAGAATCAGAATACCCGCATCCTGGCTCTTCTCGGGATGAAACTGGACCCCCAGCGTGGCCCCTTTTCCCACAACAGAAGGAAACACTTTCTGATAGTCTGTTTCCCCGATCACATTTTCCCTGGGTGTATCCCAAACATGATAGGAATGAACAAAATAGAACTCGGACGTGTCCGGCAACTGCTCAC
>JAPTWQ010000146.1 GCA_028064945.1 Nitrospiraceae bacterium
GCGAGGGTGGATTCCCGGAGATCGGCGCACACAAGCGATGCTCCCTCAAAATTGGCTCCCTTGAAAGCGCCTCCCCGAAGATTGGACTTATCAAGATTGGCATTCCTCAGGTCGGCTCCGTTCAAAGGAATTCCGCTTTTCACCGCCGCTTCCACCGTCGGACGGATTTGCTCATCGTCAGACTGAAACAGGATATCTCCTTCGGTATTGCGGATAATTGCCATGGACACGACTCCCTTTTCAGAAGGTGATCACCTGGTAGCCTTCAGACAAATAGGCCCGGAGGCTCGGGTGATGGTCGAATTCGTCGATGAGAGCCATCCCTAGGCCCGCGATTTCCGCTTCGACTTCAAAGGCGCCCGCACAAAATCGGCAGACCCCCGCGACATTCTCCCGGACCGCTTCGTAGAGAGGATGGGCGAGATGATCGCTCCGGGAGAGTTCGACGGGCCACTTTGTACCCGCCCCGTCAAAGACGAGGATGCCCGTATCGCCGGCCTCCTTCAGCTCCTTGACCGCAATCAGGGCATTGACGAGACGACCCAGATCGCCGTGCGATTCGGTATCGGCCAGGACAAATACCGCGACTTTCAGCATGACGGACCTCCTGAAAATTTGTCCTTTACGGACAGAGTTTGTTTGTTGGTCGGACTTTGGGGGTAGTGAAAAACAGGATCCCCTGCCCGTCCCACAACCAACGACGGGACAGGACCCCAAGAATGCTTCCAAAGACGAGGTGGGCCAGGACAACGGTGATGGGCATGGAAGGCATGTCAACCCCCATGAACCCGATCCCCAACCCGCTGACCGCAGGACTTGCAAGGAAGATGAGACCGATCACCACCCCGTAAAGGATCCCGATCCAGGCATTTTTTCGTCCCAAAACGAGGACGTAGATGACCCCGAAACACAAGCCGTTCCAAAAGTGGTACCCCCATCCTGCAAGATCCGTCATCAGGCTGGGCCCTTCCATGATCCGGCCGGTCAACAGGACGCCTAAAAGTTCAGGAAGATTTCCCGGCATCCCTCCAAAATGGAAACTGATCCCCCGCACCACTTCCAGGCCTCCCGTGGCCAGAAGGCCGGCCGCGGCTCCGGCCTGGACCCGGTTAAGAAGAAGGTTCATCCGGAGAAGATAGGTCCAAAAAAATAGAAGGAAGAACAGTACCACGGCGGGAACCAGGACCCAGAGTCCCAGCTTGTCCATGGAGGCGTAGCCGGCCTGCGAAACGGGAAACAGGAGCGGGGGGGCTCCGGCGGCAATAAGGAGCAGGAGGGCTGTGGCCTGTTCGGAGCGTGTCATGATCTCCCTTTCTCGGAAAATCAGTCGGGGGAAGAAGGAGTTCTTCCCCCAGTTGGCGTTTTATCTCAACATTCCGGTCATCATGGCGAGATTCTTGTCCAGCATCATGCCCATCTTGACCAGCATCGGATCGTGAAAGGCGCCAAGTTCCTTTGAGGGCAGGAGGTAGCTCACGATGGTCTTTCCTTCGTTGTTTTCATAGATGTTGACCCGGACCGGGATCAAGACTCCCACTCCCTTCTGGGCTGAAAAGAGCTTCTTGCCCATGGAGGGATTTCCGACAAAGAAGGTTTCGGAGCGGAGGCGGAGGCCCGCCATACCCATCACCTTGCCCTGATTGATTGTCCCCAGGATCATCATTCCGTTTTTTGCGACCAGCTTCTTGAACTGGGAGACGGTCTGTCCGAAGGAGGAGTGAGAGGTCACTGAGACCAGGCGGCCAGCCGCCCAGCTGGGTTGTGAAAGGCCAGTAAGCCCGAGTACCGTGAAAAGGACCAGGGCCAGAATCGTCATTCGCGAATTGAATTTCATCGTTTTCTCCTTGGTTGTTTTGAAAATCAATCGAGTTAAAACCAGTGAAACATCCAGTGTCCGGCCGCCGCACCTGCCAAGACCACGACCATTGCGATCATTCCCTTTTCATGGGCACACAGGCCCTTGCGGGACTTGCATGTCTCCATCGTGCACATGACCGACATCGTCATCCTCCTTGAAGTGTACGTCCCGAGAATTCCCCGGATCCTGCGCGGTCCCGGTAGAGGCAAATCCGGGAGCCGAAACCCACCCCCACAGTCCAGGGCCGAGAGGAACGTCCCTCTCTACTTGATTAGTCGGGGGAGATTCGAAATCATTACATCCCTTTTTTCAGGGGGAGATTTTCTTTTGTGAAAAGGTTGGTTCGTTATAGAAATCAGAAGATGACATAGGCGCAGCGTGGGACAATTTTCCTTGAAAAGCTTCCCTTGCGTTGGAGGAAGCTCCAAGGTTTACCCTCAGTATTGTCGGTCGAGTCCATCTCCTTGGGCTGTCTTTCTCGGAATTGGACTAAAGCTTTGAGGATGAACGATCAACAAACAAAGGAGAAAGAAAATGGCGAACAAACGAACCGTTGAAATTTTCACTGCCGGATGCCCCTTGTGCGAGGAGACTGTCAATCTTGTGAACCGGATCGCCTGTCATTTGTGTGCGGTGACTGTCCACAGCATGCAGGACCCCGAAACATGTGAACGGGCTAAGGATCTCAGAATTCACGCGATCCCTGTCGTTGTTGTCAATAACCGTCTGGCGGCTTGCTGTGCAGCAGGAGGGGTTGACGAAGCCGGCCTGAGAGCCGAAGGAGTAGGACAACCTCTGTAATACAGGCCGACATGGATGGACCACGGGGGGGCCTGTGGTCCATCAGTTTTTATCCCGGAAAGGACGCATTCCATGTTTACCATCGGAAAACTCGCTGAAAAAACAGGCCTCACACCGGATACCCTCCGCTATTACGAGAAGGAAGGTCTTTTCCGACCGGTCGAATGGAGCGAAATCGGTTACCGGCTTTACGATGCAGAAACAATCCGCAGGATTCGCCTGATCCGGCAGGCCCAGGATTGCGGCTTCAGTCTTGCTGAAATCCGGGAACTTTTGTTTTTGCAGCAAGAAGATTCGCATCGTTCCGGAGAGATCCGGAAAAGGGTGAGGGAGAAAAAAGAGGAGCTGGAGAAACGGATTCTAACCATGCAGGCGATGGTGAGGACACTTGATCGCATGGATGGCTTGTGTTGTGAGGAATCCCTGCCCGTTGGAGACTGTCCCATCCTGATCGCCTTTCAGGACGAGATTGTACGCCCGGAAATCCCCAGGGAAGATCGTCCGACTCAAAAGTTCGGTCAGTTGCAAAAGGGGAAGTTTTTTCCCAAGTTTAAGGAAGGGACACGATCTTCCACAGAAAGAACAGAAAAGAGAGGATATCCGGTCGACGATGATCCCGAAATCTCAAGGCCGAAGGGGTGACTTTTTCTTCCATTCCGCGGACTTATTTCTGACAGGAACCTTGATTTTCGGAATTCCTTTTTCCGCGACGGGGGTTTTCAACCTTTCCAGCGTGGGGCAGATATTGGGGTTCGGAGAATGGAGGCATTCGTCCATGATGCCCATCAGGATCTTTCGAAGGTGCCTGAGGTCCCGAATCTTCTCTTCCACATCCGATATGTGGGTCTGGATAAGAGTTGCCATCTTGCGACAATTCTCATCCTGGGGCTTGAGGTTCAGCAAAAGAGTGATTTCGTCCAGGGTCATTCCCAACATTTTGGCTTTCTGGACGAATAGAAGACGGTTCAAGTCCTCTTCTTCATACACCCGGTAGCCCGAGTCCAATCGAATCTTGGGCCTCAGAACGGCGATACGATCATAATAACGAAGAGTATGAATCGTCACGCCGGCAAGTTTTGCAAGATGTCCAATTTTATAAGTTCCCTTGGGTTGTTTTTCCATAGATAGCCCTCCTGTTGAACTGTAGAGACTCATGATCAACCCTCGACTCGAATCTCGAGTCAATCCATTATCAGAATACCGAACCATCAGGTCTTCTGTAAAAACCCGGAAAATGTTCTCCTTTTTTCATTCGAATGTCATCAGATGCGTGATGCCAACGGGATTCATAGGGTTTCTTTTCTCGTCATCATCCTGATTCTGCTGAGTCGAAGGAGCGTTCCGTTATTGGCAAAGATTTTAAAATCAGACTTGACTCTCTCCTCGACTCCAGGGTGTAGACAGATTGTAATGTGAAAGTCGTCTTGCCTGGGAAAGGGACAGACTCCATGGGACTCTTCCTTGAGGAACACAGTTTTTTTCTGGCTGTCCTGTCTGTTTTTCTGGAGCAGCTCGGTCTGCCGATCATCACCCTACCCATTGTCGCGGGCATTGCCGCTATGTATTCCTCCAGACTCTTCCGGGAAGGAGCACTCGTCATCGCTATCACCTTATCGGCGGTTCTTGCCAACGGCATCTGGTACCTCCTGGGATATTTTTCAGAAAACTGGGTGATCCGGCAGGTCTGTCATCTGACCCTCTCCCCGAACATTTTTCTCCGGAAAGCCAAGAAATTCATTGAGCGTTGGGGGCCGTTGAGTCTCGTTCTGGTCAAGTTTGTGCCAGCCCTCTCCGTCGTCGTCAGCGCTTTGGCCGGCATTCTGCGGATGCCCGTCTCCCTTTTCTTTCTGTTTTGATGCTCTGGGTGCATTCGCCTGGAGTACGGCGGTCGTCGGAGCGGGCTTTCTTTTTCACAACCAATTCTCCTTCCTGTTCGGAATCCTGGCACAAAGGAGGTCTCTGGTATTGGGAGTCTTCGGCGGGTTTCTTCTGATCGTCGTGCTGTGGAGAATCATCCGGCGTGTGGTGGTAAACAGAAGCCTGCGGCTGGCCAGTATCGAGGCTCCCACGCTGAAAGAATTATTGGAATCGGCCCATCCTCCAATGGTGATCGATATTCGCTCTGAAATCGAACGTCGTCGGGACAGCCGGACAATTCCCGGAGCCATATCGCTGGATGCGGAACAGTGGGAGCGGGAAGCGCTGCATTTTCCCGAGGATCGCATGATCGTGGTCTATTGCGCCTGTTCAAACGAGGGGGACTCCGTGCGTTGTGCCCGAATGGCACTGAATCTGGGGATCAAGAATATCCACCCTCTGAAAGGGGGATGGAAAAGCTGGTTGCAGACAGAAATGCCGTTTGAAAAAGGTGAGAAGTCCATCACTTCGTGATTCCGATAATGCCCCATAGTTTCTTTCAACGACTTAATTTCATTCGGGTTATTCGATTATTAAATACAAAAAATATTGTTTTAAAAATAAGTTAACAAAAAACAGGAAAGCTATTGACTCGAGTCCTAAGACGAGGGTTTAGACTGTCCTCCATAAACAATATTTCTGCCCGATTGTTCGGATTCAAGATTGGAAGAAGGGAAGAAATCATGACGAGAATCTTTAAAAATTCCTTGTTGGGTCTATTCATCGCGGCCTTGACCATACTTTCCGGTGGACAGGCCCAGGCGGAGAAATCGGTGACCTTGGCCCAGGCGGTTCAAGAGGCCCTCAAGCATAACCCCGTTCTCAAGGCTGAAGCCCAAGCGGAAAAGGGACAAAGGGAGGCGATCGGAGAGGCCCAGGCCGCCTATTTCCCTCAGGTTTCGGCGAACTATCAGAACTCGGTCGGGAATGGATTCATGGGGTTTTTCCTGTTTCCCGGATACATCTCTTACGATTTTGAGCTTCTGACCGTCACGCTTACCGAAAACATTTATGACTTTGGACGGCGGGAAGAAGCTGTCGCAAAAAGCCGGTGGGGGTTCAGAAAATCTCGCCAGCATCTTCAGGCCGTGACACAAAAAGTCATCCGGAATACCGAAAAAGCCTATTACGCCCTTTTGTCAGCCCAACATCAGGAAAAGGCCGCAAGACAAGGTCTTGAAGATGCCCGCCGCCACCTCGACATTGCCCAGAACCTATTTCAAAAAGGAGAAGGGATCCGTCTGGACGTGACGCAAGCGGAGGTCAATCTTGAAACCGCCAGACTGAATCTGATCAAGGTTCTGGAAATCCGAAGGAATACTCAGGCTTCCTTGGCCCGTCTTTTGGGAATGAATCCTCAAAAACACATTCTCAATGCGTCGGATCCGGCAATTCTTCCCCGCTTGACGCCAATAGACCTTCATCACGATGTCGAATTCGCCCTCAAGACCCGGCCGGATCTAAAGGAGATGGACCGATCGGTGGGGCAAATGAAGGCGGCAGTGGCTCAGGCACGGGACGAGAATCTCCCTCGAATCTCTGGAGTCGCCCAGTACTTCCTGGCCCAGTTGCCGTACGGGGCCCTCCCCATGCCAGTCGTCCCAAACAACAGCTCATTTTTTTCAACGTACAACGTGGGCGGCGTGGTTTCGATCCCGATTTTCGAAGGAGGTCGGCTGTTGCATCGAATGCACGAAGCTCACGCAAAACTTCGGGAGACGGAATACCGCATGGACGATGCCCGTCTTCGGGTGGAAAAGGATGTGGTCCAGGCTGCATTGAAGGTTGAAACGTCCCGGCAGAACTGGCTGGTGACCCAGCAGGCCCTGGAACGGGCCCGGGAAAACGATCGTCTTGTGGAACAGTCTTTTTTGGTCGGAGGAAGCCGTTCGCTCGATGTGATCGATGCCCAGACCGCCCTCCGGACATCCCGGGAGGACGCGGCAAAAGCAAAGTACACGTGGGCCAGTGCGGTCACTGACTATCAGTATGCTTTGGGAAGTCTCAAGGCCCCCGGAATTCCGGGGAGCGGGGAATCCAGATGATCGTGACGACTGGTGGAAGAAAAACTCTCCGGATCCATTTCTCCGGGAGTTTCAAAACGGATCCAGAAATCGAATTTTCCGGGAACTGAGGGGGGAGCGGGATGCACAGCATGATACGACATCTTGTCGAATTCTCGAAAGATCACTGGCTCTGGCTAACCGGGGGAGCGGCGCTCATCGGACTATTCGTTTTGGTCATTATTCTCGAACGGAGAGGCGTGACATGGCACAATCTGGCCAAATGGGGGCCGGTCCGCTGGTATGACGGTCATCGGACGGCCCGGCGGATCACGGTGGATCTCATCGGAATCGGACTCATCCTCTGGCTGGCCCAGACCTTTTCGCTGTGGGTCTCGCCGACACTGCGGCCCAGCATGCTCTTTACTCCCCCCGTCGTCGGTCCCCAGGGGGTCGATCTGGTTCAGGTCCAACGACGATCGCTCGAGGACAGGGTCACCTACACGGGGACCGTTCGACCTTACGAAACAACGGTGGTATATGCCCGGACAGACGGATATGTGAAGGTGCTCAATGTCTATCCGGGAGACCGCGTTCACACGGGCCAGATTCTGGCAACCCTCGAGACCTCCGACATAGATCCCAGGCTGGCCCAGGCCCGGGCGAACGCCATGTTCTGGAAGGCCGAACGGGGGCGGGCCGAAGCCCTCTTCAAGGGGGGATCGATCAGCCAGTCGGCTCTGGACCGTGCCCGGCAGGAAGAGCGGGTGGCCCGGGCCCAGAAATCTCTCCTCGAAACCCGTATCGGGTACGCCACCCTCCGGGCCCGAGCCGATGGCGTGATCGCCAAAAGATTCATCTATCCCGGGGTCTACGTCAAAAAGGGTCAGTCCGTTCTCTCGATCGACAATCTGGAAAAGGTCCGCATCCGTTTTGACGTGGGCGAAAGGGATCTTCTGAGCATTCACCCGGGAAGCCGCGTCTACCTGGCCTTTCCCCAGATGGACTCTGATCTTCTCCGCCAGTCTTTTTCTGCCCGCATGGCGGCCGATGATCCCGGAAAGCCACAGCGCATCATCGCGGATGTGGCGGTGGTTTTTCCTGACGAGGATCCGCAAACCCGAACGGGAACGGTGGAAGTCCGGCTCCCAAATCCCCATCAGGTGCTGAAAAGCAATACGTATGTGGTCGGATCTCTTGTCCGCAAAAGTCTCGATCACGTCCTGGTCGTGCCCCGTTCGGCCCTGACCCCGATGCCAGGCGGAAAAAATGTCGTTTTTATAGGTCCGCAATTTTCTGATGACGGAACCGCCAAACAGCGCTCCATTGTGACCGGGCTGACCTCGGACCGGTATGTCCAGATCGTCAAGGGTGTCAAGGAAGGGG
>JAPTWQ010000090.1 GCA_028064945.1 Nitrospiraceae bacterium
GTCGGGATCATCGAAAGCTTGGACGGGAGCTCGGACTGTTCCGGACGCTGGATGAAAAAGGCGCCGGGCTTGTCCTGTGGCTTCCCAAGGGAAGCCAGATTCGCCGGACTCTCGAAGAACTCTGGAAGATTCTGCATGACAGGCATGGATACCGGTATGTTTATACGCCCCACATTGCCCGGCTGGATTTGTGGATGCAGTCCGGTCACTGGGACTATTATCAGGACAGCATGTTCCGGCCAATGGAGACGGAAGGAACAGCGTATGAGCTGAAGCCCATGAACTGTCCTTTTCATATCCTGATTTTTCGGGAAAGCGTCCAGAGCTACCGGGACCTTCCCATCCGGTTGTCGGAACTGGGAACCGTCTACCGGTATGAACGTTCGGGAACCCTGCACGGGTTGATGCGCGTCCGTGGTTTTACCCAGGACGATGCCCATATTTTCTGCAAGCCGGAAGACCTTGCCGGTGAGATCCGAAACGTTCTGGCTCTTGTCGACCAGATGATTGGCCGCTTCGGCTTCACAGACCGCACCGTGTATCTGTCGACCCGTCCGGAAAAGTCCGTGGGGTCCGATGAAAACTGGGAGATGGCGACAGGGTCTCTTAGAAAGGCGCTGGAAGAATCCGGTATTCCTTATGAAGTCGATCCGGGGGAAGGCGTTTTTTACGGGCCCAAGATTGATATCAAGTTTCATGATGCGATCGGCAGAGCATGGCAGCTGTCGACCATTCAGGTCGATTTCAACTTGCCCGAAAAGTTTGACCTGACGTATCGCAACGATTCCGGTGAGCCCTGTCGGCCGATCATGATCCACCGGGCCCTCTTCGGGTCGATTGAACGGTTCTTCGGAATTCTGATCGAGCATTACGCCGGGGCATTTCCGCTCTGGCTGGCCCCGGAGCAGGTCCGCATCATGACGATCGCCGACCGCCATATCCCTTATGCCCAGACCGTCCTGAGCCGGCTCAAAGACAGGGGAGTCCGGGCGGAAGGGGATTTTCGCAACGAGAAAATCGGATTCAAGGTTCGTGAAGCCCAGATGGAAAAAATTCCTGAAATGTGGGTCGTGGGAGACCGCGAAGTGGAAGAAACCCGGGTGTCTGTCCGGTCGAGAGAGGGAGAGAAAAAAGATCTCTGTCCGCTTGAATCGGAACTCGAAGATCTTTTTCGCCGGAGCTTTCCCCCGGAAATGCTCCCCCGTTCAAATGGATTCTGATGTTTAACGAGGAGGAAATCTATTAATCCAAAACCCCGCGTCAATTATGAAATAAAGATCAAGGAAGTTCGCGTGATTGGACCGGAAGGCGAACAGCTCGGCATTTTTCCGACGCACGTGGCCATCAAGAAAGCGGAGGAGCAGGGGTTCGACCTGGTTGAAGTTTCTCCGACCGCCAAGCCACCTGTGTGCAAGATGATGGACTTCGGCAAGTACATGTATGAACAGAGCAAAAAAGTTCATGCAATGAAACAGCACCAAAAGTCCGGGCAGATCAAGGAAGTCAAGTTCCGGCCCCATATCAACGAGCATGATCTTGAAACAAAGATCAACTATGTCCAGCGATTTCTCGAAGACGGGAACAAGGCAAAAATCAGTATGATGTTCCGTGGCCGGGAAATGATCCATACGGAAGTCGGGAAAGAGCTGCTTCAGAAAATCATCGTCGCAACGGAGGGAGTGGCCGTTCTGGAGGTTCCTCCCCGCATGGAAGGTTCAAATATGACGATGACACTGGCACCCGCCACGACGCAGGCAAAAACCGGAAAGTCAGCGGACCCGGGAGAAAAGACAGACGAGAGCGGGCCCGGAAAGAGCTGAGCTCCGGGAGTACCGTCTTTCATCAACGAAAGGATCCGATTGTGGCAACAGGAAGAAAACTGAAAGTTAAAAGTGCGGCAAGCAAGCGTTTCTTTGTCAGCGGAACCGGAAAAATCCGTTACCACAAGACGAACAAGCGCCACCTGATGACATCGAAGTCGTCGAAGCGGACCCGCTCGCTTAAAACGGGAACCCTGGAAAAAGGGCAGTCCGACAATATCCGGAAGGTTTTGGGGTAATAGCCTTCTTCCGGGCCCCTATGTTTTTGAATGCGGAAGGTTTCTGGAAAATCCCGTAAGACCCTCAAAAGGAGATGAAGAATGTCGAGAGTCAAGGGCGGAACAATTCACAAGGCCCGCCGAAAAAAAATCATGGATTTGGCCAAAGGTTTCTGGGGAGGCCGGTCCCGGTTATACCGTTCGGCCCGTCATACCGTTGAAAAAGGACTCACCTACGCGTATCGGGACAGAAAAGTCAAGAAAAGGGAATTCCGTTCGTTGTGGATCCAGCGCATCAACGCGGCCTGCCGGATGGAGTCCATCAACTACAGCCGCTTCATGGCGGGACTCAGGAAACTTGGTATTGCCCTGGATCGGAAGATCCTGGCGGATCTGGCTCTCAACCAGCCGGAAACGTTTCGTGAATTGACACAGAAAGCAAAGCAGGCGATTTCCTGAGACTTTTCTGCCAATCCTTCTTCCTTCCGGGCTTCCCGTTTTGTGGAAGCCCGGATATGTTCGCCCTATTCCTTCTTTTCGTATAACCCGGGATAAATCTTCGACAGCTCTATTTCAAAAAGAACTGTCGGCATCCGTATTCCCCACCGTTCAAGCCATTCGGGATGGACCTCTCCGATTTCGCCCACAGGTTGGGAGTGACCGGAAAGTTGCAAGGCACCCGAGCGTCCGGAGATGTAGGGAGACGTATCGAGCGCAGAAAGAGAGGGCTCGAACCCCATATATCGAAGAACCTCGAACACCATCCCGGCCAGTTCCGAAAGGGAAGCCTGGGGATGGGACAATAAGCCGGAAAAGAGCATTTTTTCCCGTACGACAGAGGATGTTCCGGTGATCTTTTCAAGGGCCTCTCCCACCTCAAAAAGACGGTGGGGATAAGGAAACCGGCTCGACTGGGTTTCTGACGAAAGAAGGAACGAAAGAAGAGTGGACCGGACGACGCCATATTGTCTGGAAACGGGGTTGTCGATTTCGACCGTCGTGTCCGAAGGACGTCCGAGGTCTGTCGTGTCCTTTTCGATCGATGTCAGGATATTCGAGAGAATCTCCTGGAATCCGAGTCCGGTCATCAGGCGACGGACAGTCTCTTCCGGTGTACGGGCCGGATCTTCCTTGCCGACGGTAAAAGAGGCCGGAAGGGTGGGTGCAAAGGAAGCGTAGCCGCGTGAGATCAGAAAATCCTCGACACAGTCGACAGGGTGGAGAATGTCATCCCGGTAGAAAGGTGCCCGGACAAGGTATCCGTCTGCCTGGATCTCGACGGCATCATAGCCGTAATCCAGCAATTTCTGCCGAAAGATCTCCGGATCGATTTCTTCACCCGTCACGCGGACAGGCAGGTCAGCCGGAACCCGAATGTCCGGCCCTCTCAGATGGGGATACTGGAGCGATTTTCCGTTTTCCCGGATTGTGACAGGCGTGAGGGTAAATCCCCGGTCGAACAGGTTGGCGGCTAGAATATTGATGACCAGCGTCACGCGTCCGTGGTCAAACCCGGTTGCTTCAACGAACAGCTCCGAATCCGGTGCGGTGACTTCTCCCGTGTGCCGGGCATTGATAATGGGGGGAAAAGAGAGAACGGTCCCGTCGTCGTTTCTCAGAATGGGGTAAAGTTCCCGGGAGGTCAGGAGGCTTTTGTAGGTCTTGCCTTTCGGATGATGTTCGAGAATATCCCGGAGGGAAAGAGAGTCATCGAAGCCCAGCGGAACGAAGGACACACTGTCGGGAGAGACCGCTTCATACACCAGGGGAAAACGGAGAGATTTCAGCGGGTAGATGCCGATGGCGACGTCCGCTCTTTTTCGTCCATAGATCTCGGAGAGTCGTTCCTGTGTCTGGATCAGCTGCGCGAGTCCATTGTCGCCAAGTGAGGGTCCGCGTGCAATGAATCCTCCAATGACAGGTCTTGTTCCGGAAACGGTGGGGTTCACGCGGATCTCCGGTGAAAATCCCGATTCCTTTTCCCGGGCAAGAATGCTCTCCCAGGGTCTTGCGGAGGGAGATTTCCCGCCCTTCAGCTGACGGGCGATTCCTTCCACTGTCCAGAGATCGGGGCGGTTCGTATCGTTCAGTTCTATTTTTAAAGCCCCGGTTTTCGGGTCAAATCCCTTGACTTCCCCTTTCACCCAGTCCAGGAGCAGGTCGAGGTTGTCCACGGGCAATGTCCTTCCCGTCAGGTGTTCCAGATCCCGGAGCGTTGTTTCGAGGGTAGGCACGTCTATCCTTCCTGGTTGTCTCGAGGTCTCTTCCTAGAGCGGTTGTTTGTTGGTCTGTCTGTTTTTTGCGCGGGACAGAATCATGGACTGCAGCGTATGCAAAGATCCTGAAAAAAGGTCCCGGATGTCGGAAAGACCCAGGCGCATCATGGCCATCCGGTCGATTCCCAGCCCCCAGGCGATCACGGGGGTCTTCACTCCGAGAGGCCGGAGCACTTCCGGCCGGAAGAGCCCCGCTCCTCCAAGTTCCATCCATCCCAGCTGAGGATGTTTGACATGGACTTCGACAGAGGGTTCGGTGAAGGGAAAATAGGCTGGTTTAAAATGGACCTCCCGGGCTCCGGCAACCTCCCGCGCAAAAAGCGTCAAAAGACCCAGGAGAGTCCGGAACGAAGCGCCTTCTTCCACGACAATCCCTTCGGCCTGGTAGAAATCGACGGCATGCGTCTGATCCACCTGTTCGTAACGGAAACAGCGGGCCAGAGCGAAGTATTTCCCGGGGATTTCGGGGCAGGAGGCCAGTTTGCGGGCGGACAGGGCAGTGCCCTGGCTCCGGAGAAGAAGCCGGCGGGCCTGTTTTTCATTAAAAGGCTGGCGCCATCCCCGGCTCCCGAATGTTTCCCCTTCTCCGGCATGAACGGCCCGGACCCGGGGGAGGATGTCCTTGTCCAGCGAAGCAACCTCCCGGGGGTCACGGACGAAATAGATGTCGTGAATATCGCGGGCCGGGTGGGTCTGGGGGATGAAGAGGGTATCCATGTTCCAGAATTCGCTTTCCACGATCGGACCCGTCATTTCTTCGAACCCCAGGCGGACAAGCTGTCTCCGGACCTCTTCCAGATATTCCCGGTAGGGGTGCGATTGTCCAATCATGGGACGGGGGGGCGGTGTTTCCAGGGAGTAGGGACGAAACGCGCCGCCCTTCCACGAGCGATTGTGGATCATTTCGGGGGTGACTGGTCCAAGAAGATCTTCCCGGACATCGAGGTCGTCCGGGGAAAGAACACCTTTCCTGAGAGACAGGTGACGGACTTCGCGAACGTCAAAGCGAAGGACACCTTTCCCCTTCCCCCGTTTCCGTTGAAAGCTTCCCAGAAGTTCCCGATCCTCTTCGGACAGGTCTTCAAACGTCAGGGGACTCTTGTCTTCAAGCGAGCGAATAATCGCGTACGTTCTTTCCAGCACGGGAGGCAAAGGTGCCGCCTGTTTCAGGTGCCCTCCGGGAAGGATGGACAAGACTCCCATCTCCTTCAGGTCACCAATGGCTTTCGAAATCTGGGCAGGATCCTTCACGGATTTTCGGAGGTTGTCCAGTGTCAGGGAAGGATCATCCTTCAGTTTCTTCAGGATCCATTCCTCGGGGAAGCCATCTTTGAGAACCTGTTGACCGATTTCGGTCAGGGAAATTTCCGTCCGGGTTTCCAGGATGGTTTCTTCGATCAGGTTTTTGGCTTTTAACCATCCTGCGGCCATCTGAAACTGTCCCGGATCCATCCGGATTTCTTCCTGAAGAAGATCTTCCCGCTCTCCCTCCGGACGCTTGAAGAGTGCTTTCAGCACGGTGATCTCCAGAGGATGAAAATTCCAGCTCATGTTTTTCTTATCCTTTCATTGATCTTATTGGTCTGATCGTTCTTGTTCCAGAAAAAAAGTCTCTCCCAAGGGGGAATGACAGGAAACGCGATGAGCCCAGGGGGTTCCTGTGAGCGCAGATCCGTCTTCTTTCGAAACGCGGTGGGGCGGGGGATCTGTCCGGCAGGCTTCCACCTTTTCGAGGCAACGGTCGTAAAAGGGACACAGCGGAGGCGCTTGACCGGACCCGGACGAAATGTCGGGGATTGGATTTTCTGCGGATCGTTCCTTTTCAGAGGAAGAGGACACAAGCAGGCGGGTATAAGGGTGAAGGGGGCGATTGAACACCTCCTGAACAGGTCCCGATTCCACGTTCAGACCCTTGTAGAGGACCAGCACATAGTCCGAGAGATAGGAGACAACGTTCAGATCGTGCGAGATAAACAGGAACGTCATCTTGTCTTCCTTGTTCAGCCGGGCAAAAAGATTCACGATCTGGGCCTGAATGGACACATCCAGGGAAGAGACGGGTTCGTCGGCCACAAGAAAGTCCGGTGAAAGAGCGATGGCTCTTGCAATTCCAATGCGCTGGCGACCCCCGCCCGAGAATTCTCCCGGAAATCTGTCCAGATCCCCCGGATCCAGTCCGACTTTCACCAGGAGAGACTCCAGGGCCTTCTGGCGTTCGGTTTTGTCGGGAAGGACTCCATGAACGAGGAAGGGTTCTTCGATTGTTTGACGGACAGTCATGCGAGGGTTCAGGGACGAATAGGGATCCTGAAAAACCATCTGAAATCGTTTTCGAAGTGTCCTTAAAAGTTTTCCCCGCATTTTCGTCAAGTCGATTCCGTCAAAGTGAATGGAACCGGAGGTTGGTTCGACGAGTCGCATGACCATTCTGCCCAGCGTTGTTTTTCCGGATCCCGTTTCCCCGATCAGACCGACGACGGACCCTTTTGGCAGGGAAAAGGAAACATCGAAAACGGCGACCTGGTGTTCGGGGGGACGAAAAAGAGAAGTGCGTGGGCGCAAAAAAAGTTTTGTCAGATGACGGACTTCCAGGACCGTACCGGGGGTTGATGTCTCCATCCTAGGCCACGTTTTCCTGGAGAGACGGATAAAAGCAGAGTGCCCCTTCTTCCGGGCCTGTCGGAATCCAGGGAGGAGAGTCGGAGTGGCAGCGGGAATCGGCTTTCGGGCATCGGGGGGCAAAGGCACATCCCTTCGGCAGGTCCCAAAGGGGAGGAACCTGCCCCGGGATCGTATCAAGAGGGCCATCGTTTTTGGTCTTTTGTCTGACGCCCGGACGCGAGAGAATAAGGGCGCCGGAGTAGGGATGTGCCGGACCTGCAGAAAAAAAACGTTTTCCGGATACCGATTCGACGACACGGCCTGCGTAAAGAACAAGAATTTTTTTCGCCGACCGGCGAATGATGCCGAGATCATGGGAAATAAGAACAAGGGCCATGTTCTCCCGGCGGTTTCTCGCAAGAAGAAGGTCCAAAATTTGGGTGGACATCGTGGGATCCAGGGCTGTTGTCGGTTCGTCGGCGATCAGAATGTCTGGAGAAAGGGCAATGGCCATGGCGATCAGGACGCGCTGACGCATCCCGCCGGAAAGTTGATGCGGGTAAGACCTGACAATGGCGTCCGGCCGATCCAGTCCGACGGACAGAAGAAGGTCCCGGATCACTCTGACGCGATGGTCCCGGGCTTCGTCCGGCCGATGGCTGTCAAATATCTCGTCGAACATGGTGCCGATCCGGAGAATGGGGTTGAGGGCGCTCTGGGGCTCCTGGAAAACGAGACTGATCCGGGATCCACGGATTGCGTTCCACGTTTTTTCCTTTGCATCCGTCATTTCCATTCCGTCGAACCGGATCGAGCCTTCCCGGATCCGGGCACTTTCCGGCAACAGACCGAGAAGTGACAGTCCAGCCATTGTTTTTCCAGACCCGGATTCACCGACGATTCCGAGCAGGTCGCCTTGATCGATGGAAACCGAA
>JAPTWQ010000102.1 GCA_028064945.1 Nitrospiraceae bacterium
TGAAGCTTCCGATCCTGGCTGAACGGCTCGAAGGGTGGCTGGAAACGGCGGCCAAACAGAACTGGACCCCTCGGGAGTTTCTGGAGCAGGTCGTGGCCGAAGAACTCTCGGAGAAGTGGGGAAAACGGACCGAGATGGGGGTGCGGATGGCCCGGTTCCCCTTTGTGAAAACCCTGGAGGGCTTCGACTTTGAGTCCCAGCCGTCGCTTGATCCCAAACGGATCCGGGAGCGCGTAACCTGCCGATGGGTCGCCAATGGGGACAATGTCGTCTTTTTAGGGCCGCCGGGAGTAGGAAAGACCCATTTGGATGTTGCCTTGGGAGTCGAGGCCATCCGGAAGGGCTTTCGCACCCTCTTTGTGGGGGCCCAGTCCTTGATGGCTGGCCTCGGAAAAGCCCATCAGGAGGGGCGGCTTGAGGAAAAGCTCAAGGCCCTCTCCCAGGTCAAGCGGCTGATCATCGATGAGATCGGGTACATCCCCATTGATCGCCTGGGCGCCAACTTGTTCTTCCCGCTCATCTCCCGGCGTTATGAACGAGGCTCCATGATTCTCACCTCGAATCAGACCTATGGAAATTGGGGAGATATTTTTGGAGATCCGGTCATCGCCAGCGCGATCCTGGACCGGGTGTTGCACCATGCCACCACGGTCAATATCAAGGGAGAGAGTGACCGGCTGAAGGAAAAGAAAAAGGCGGGACTTCTGTCACGCACCCGGGAGGAGTCGACAACCGAGGTCGCTTAACCATCAGGGGGGGAAATTTCGTTTCCCCAAAAGGGGGGAATTTTTATTCCCATTGACAAGGACGCAAAGGGAAGGACCTGACGCCCTTCTGGAGCTGGTTTGGGAAAGAGCGAGCCCAGAAGGTCACGCATGCCGTGATGGACATGTGGCCGGCCTTCAGAAAGAGCTTCCTGGCTCACTGTCCCAAGGGGAAAGTGATTTACGACAAGTTTCACGTGATCCGCCACCTTCTCGAGGCCGTCAATGAGGTTCGAAAACAGGAGCTCAAACGCCTGGGAGGAGCCTTCAAGGGCCTTCTCTCGGGAAAGAAATTCGTGCTCCTGGCGCGGAGGTCGAACCTCAAGCCCGAGGCGAAAAAAGCCCTTTCGGAGCTTCTTCTCGTCAGCCCTCGGCTCCTTAAGGCCTATGTTCTCAAGGAGAGCTTCGACCACCTCTGGGACTTCACATCCCGCACCTGGGCGATGAAGTTCTTCCGAAAATGGGTCGGAGCCTTGAAATGGAGCCGTCTGACGCCTCTCAAGAAGTTTGCCGCCATGGTGGAAGAGCACCTTGACGGGATTTTGTCCTCCTGTGACAGGAAAGTTCCTTTGGGGTACGTCGAATCCACGAATCAAAAGGCCAAGAATGTCATACGTAGAGCCTACGGATACAGGGACAAGGACTTCAAAAGGCTCAAGATCATTCAGGCTTGCACCCCTTGGATGAACGAATTCCAACCCTGGAGCCGCTACCCATAGTTTGTCGTCATGTGCCGAATTTTTCTTGGGAATGCCGGCCCCGGCCCCGCAAGCGGCGGTTTGAGGCCCGAGCCGGTCGGAAGGTCTCTCTTCACAGAAGTACGAATGACTTCGGGAGTCGTCGCCTGCCACATGTGGCAGGCCATTGTCTGACCATGGAAAAAAGGAGTTCATTGTGAGGATTCAGTATGCCTCCGATCTCCATCTCGATGATGGACCCTGCCCCCTGAGGCTTGAGCACATTCAAGGAGACGTTCTTGTTCTGGCGGGAAATCTTCACGAAAGAATTCCCCTTCTTGGAGAAAACCTGGCGCACTTGGCTTGGGCCGGCATTCCCGTCCTGTTCGTTCCCGGGGATCGGGAGGCCATGACCCTCCCGTGGGAGAATCCCGCAAAATCCTTGAGATCCATGATCCCGGAGGGTCCTGTGATCCTCGACCGGGAGGAGATCATCCTTTTCGGCGTCCGTTTCCTGGGATGCACCCTCTGGAGTGACTTCTCCTGGAACGTGTCCCCCAAAAAAGGCCCGGAGGGAGCCTTTCTTCCGGAACTGCGCGATGCCATGCGGGAAGAGCGCGCCTGGCTCCAGGATCGCCTCGCCTTCCCCTTCCATGGCCCCACGGTTGTCGTCACACACTTTGCCCCCTCCCCCCTTTCCCTTCCCGGGGATATGGTCGACTCGGAAGAGAGCTCTCTCTCTTTCACAACTCTCGAATCGATGATCCTCCGATACCAGCCGGCGTTGTGGATCCATGGCCATGCGCCCCTGTCGGTGAATTACCGGATCTGTGCAACGCGGATCGTGTCGAACCCGTACGGAAGTTTGGAAAAAGACGTGACACTGACAAGAAATCCTTTTTTCCTCCCTGAAAAGACGCTCATTCTCTGAGGGAGTGAAAGGAGCTGGGGAAAGCACTTCCGTTTCAACTCCAACACTTTTTTTCTTGTTTTCGTGGAGAGACGATGCTTCTCAGCCGATATCCTTTTCGAGACGCCCTGTTCGAATCACCCGTTTTTCCAAAAGAGGAGATGAAAGCCTTCCTCCGCCATGCCGGACCGAATAGCGCCTTTTTCCACCCGACCATGGGCCTGATGTTCTTTTCTCCGGTCCTTCGACGGATCTGGCCAGAAGCCTCCTTTGGTAGCTCCGTCGAATCTTTCAGGACCCTGATGGAAGAAGATGTCGCCCCCTCCGAAAAATCGCATCTGGCCGGTTTCTGGGAAAAATTTTCGGAAGGAGTTTCGAAAATCGGAGACCGCTTCGCTTTGAAACTCGATCGCATTCAGGGGGCCAAGACGCTAGGAGTGGTGTTTTTTTCCATTCCCACGGGCCATCTCCTGGTTCTCGTCCCTGGCGAGGGGCCGAAAATGGTGTCGAAGGATTTGGACGACATTATCCGTCTCAACCCTTGGGATCTGACCCACAAACTCACGGAGTGGGTCAAGGATTCCGAAATCGAATCTCTTGTGGGCCATTTTCTCAAAAGCCTCCCGGAAGAGTTTCAACAGTCGGTCGCCTTTGTCCGAAAGGGGCCGGGAGGTCGTTCTGAAATCGTCTACCGATTTCAGCGCGACAGATGGATCCGGGAAATTCTTCCGGACCAGGGGACTGTTCAGATCGCTGAAACCTTTTCTGAAGTCCGCCACTATGGAAAACTCGTCAATGGAAATATTTCGATACATTTCACCGTTTTCGTGGGCGGGATCTTTCCCCTGGGAAGCGCCTCGTTTCCCGCAAAAATGCTGGAAACTGCCGGACTGGATCTCTTCAACCGCTTCCTTCACAAGACCTCGACCTCTCTCGTCGTGGAGGGCCAAAGGATGATGTCGGCTGACCTTCACTTTTGTCGACGATGGTCGGAACAAGGCTTCGACATGGATTCGATGGAGGAGATTGCCGGTTTGATCGCGCCGGAACGCTGGAAAGAGCTGGTGATCCTTCCCTTCTGGATCGGAGATGCAGACCAATGGAGCCATATCTCCCTCCTCGATTCGGTCCGTTACACCACCGACATTCTTTTCGCCGATCAAAAAAAAGGACTGGGGGCCATTCTTCTTCGAAATACGGATCTCGAAAAAGCAAGAAACGTCGTCAGAAAGAAATTCCTCCAACGGTTTCCGGTCCCTTTCGGAGATCCTGTGACAGTGGGGGAGTTTTTATTGAACCGATGACCTCGTTGCCCCAAAAGGGGCCTGCCATCCCTAGAGCAAACCCCCTTGACGTCTCCTCTCAGGCGGCGAGGAAACGGCTTTTTATCCTTGTACTGGAAAACCCATGCTGACAGGAATCCGCACGATCTCCTGTTTGAGGAGCGTCCATCGAGGCGCTTGAAAACGGGGATCCTTATGGCAGCGAGGGTTTTGGGAGACCTTTGGCGGGATCTTCGCCCTTCCCCGGGCGAGGGCGAGGCGGGACCGTCCATGAGAGGACCGGCGGATATTTCCATGGCGATCCAAACTACCCAGAACCGTTTTTGCGGAATCCGTCACGCAAGAAGGCTCGCCCTCATGAAGGAGAAAGTTTATGGCATCCGAAATCGTCTATGAGTCCCCGAACCACAAATTTGTCTGGCTCGGACGCGATGAGACGGGACTTGAGGAAGGGGTCCAGACGAACCAATACCTGATCATCAACAACGGGAGGGGAACCCTTCTCGATCCCGGAGGGTTCGGAGTCTTTTCCCGAGTCGTCGTCAATATGAGCGAATTCGTGGATCCGGAAAGGGTCGACCACATCTTTCTCTGTCACCAGGATCCCGATGTGGGAGGAGGCTTGGCCTCCTGGATGGACATGACACCGGCGCGGATCCATGTCTCGGCTCTCTGGATCCGCTTCCTCATTCACTATGGCGTTACGGCCCTGGACCGGATCGAGGGGATCCCGGACAACGGGGGATCCCTGACCCTGTCCTCCGGGAACCGTCTCGAATTCATCCCGGCCCATTTTCTTCACTCACCCGGGAACTTCCACGTCTTCGACCATGCGTCGGGAATTCTTTTCACCGGGGATTTGGGGGCGGCCATCTATCCGAAGGGGGAGACCCCTCTCTATGTGGAGGACTTCGAGGACCATGTCCGGCATATGGAGGGCTTCCACGTGCGCTACGTGGCCACATCCCGGGCGATCGAATATTGGCTGTCGAAGATCCGGCCCCTGCCCGTCCGGATGATCTGCCCTCAGCATGGCTCCATTTTTCGCGAAAAGGAGACAAAAAAGTTTCTGGACTGGATCGCGAAGGCGCGGGTCGGATTCGATGCGAACATCTTCACATGAGGCAGACCTCCGGAATCAGAGGACCGGCAGAATGGCCGAAAGGGGAAAAAATGGAGAACGGGATGTGTGAAAAGGAGAGGCTAGCGCTGGGGGAGCTTCAGTCCGACCTGGTCTTTGTAAGAAACTACATCGTCCAGCTCGAGGAGGTCAACCGGATGCACGACCGCGATATCGGCTCGATGACCGACATCCTCCGGACGCAGATGGAACGGGTCGATGTGGCAACCATGATCCGGAAAGGGCAGGAATCGATTGCGAATTTCGACCGGTTTCAGTCGGTCCTTGAGCGCATTTCTTCGATTGGCCTTGAGATCCAGGAAATCTCGAGCCAGGTGAACCTTCTCTCCATCAACGCGGCCATCGAAGCCGCTCATGCAAAGGAAGCCGGCCGCGGTTTTGCCGTGGTGGCGGAGGAGATCAAAAAACTTTCCGACCGGACCCGCAAATCCGTCGAGGAGATCTCGAAGACGGTCTCGTCGATCGCCTCCGAACTCGGGGCGATGCGGGAAAACATCGAGGATGTCCAGAGGCGGATTGGAGAGATGCAGGACTTTTCCAAAAAGATCGAGCAGAGTGTGGCCCACATGAAAGATGTCGCCTCCGGGAACCTCCTGAAAAAATTCATCGGCACCGTCATCCGTCGATTGGATGGCATGCGGGGTCGTATAAAGGGATCGTTCGAAACATGAGGGGAGGAGCCCTCACCATTCGGGGGAACACGGAATGGCCTTCAGCCCTGAGGTTCCGACACGGGATTGGATCCCGGTCCGCTGGTTCAACCGGCGATGGAGAGCTCCGGGAAGATCGTTGGGCCGATCCACTTTGCTGTCCTCCGTCAGGGGGCAGAAGACCCCACCCGAAGATTTCCCCCTGACGTGACGTGAGGCATTGCTTTTTCCCCACGGCGAATCTGAGGGATGATCTCAATAAACATACATAATTACTTGTATTATTTTAAAGTTTTGACTTTGAGGCTAAAGAGGAACGATGAAACGGATGACCCTCCGCATCGATGAGGAAATTTATCAGTCCATCTGGGAACGGGCCGTGAGGGAACACCGGTCGGTCCACGCCGAAATTCTTGCGGCGCTCGACGAGTATTTTCGGGGAGGCGACGGGAGCTCAGAGATCCAAGTTGGACAAAGAAGGTTCCGGACAGGCACACCCAACCTCCCGAAGATGGATTCCCTACTGCCAGGTGACAGGAGCATCAACCGGTTCATCAACGAAGACCTGCCGCTTGAAACATGAATGTCCTTATGGCCAGTCCGCCTCACTCCTTACGTCGTTCTTTCTCGAGGGAGCCATTGTGAGGCGCAATCGAAACGCTCTTTCCATCCCCATCAAGGAGGTTTCTCCTTTCCATGGAAAAGAGGGCGACGACCGAATCCACTGCTCTTCCGTTCGTCATTCTTCCCCAGGTCTTCTTCTGGAACGAGAATTTCGAAGCGGGCTTCGAGGAGATCGACCACCAGCACCGGGGGCTCGTCGAGCTTGTCAACCGGCTTCCCGGACTCTCGCGTGGAGTTCCGGGGGCCCCGGCCCTTGCCGAGGTGCTGTCCGAACTGAGAACCTATGCCGCCCTCCACTTCTCTACGGAAGAGGCTCTCTGGGAGAGTCTTCCCTACGAAGATCCCCTCATACACTATCTCCAGCTCCACGAGAAGGAGCACCGGGACTTTACCCGGAAAGTGGCCGAGATGGGGCAGTCGACGTCGCCGGAGACGGTGGGGGAGATCGTTCATTTTCTGACTCACTGGCTCGCCGGCCACATTCTCGAAGCCGACCGACGGATGGCCTTCGTCCTCAAGGGAGTGAAAAAGGGGCTTTCCCTCCGCGAGGCCATGGCCGCGGCCGAAGGGGAACTCGATCTCACCGAGACCTTCACCCGGACGGTCCTGTCGATGTATGACCAGATGGTCGATCAGGCCCTTCGCCTGATGGAGGAGATGGCCCGGAGGAAAGCCGCGGAAAGCTCTCTCCGGCTTTTTGGCCAGATCTTCATGAGCGTTCGGGATGGGATCCTTCTTCTGGATCCCGACGGCCTCATCGTCGATGCGAACCCGGCCTTCTGCCGGCGTCTTCTTGTCCGCCGGGAGGATCTCGTCGGCCGATCGATATTCAGTCCTTCGCCCTCTCTCCTCGACTTTGCTTCCCTGTCCCAAGCTTTTCAGAAAGCCAAGGAAACAGGTCACTTTTCAGGGACAATCCTGATTCCCCGGGAGGAAGGAGCGGCCGACACGCTCTGGGTCTCTCTCTCCCCCGTGTTGGGAGAGGTGGGAGAGACGAGCCACCTGACCGCCATTTTTTCTCCTGTGGGGGAGCTTCTCAAGGAAAATGAGGTTTTGTCGGCAGCGGCCAATCAGGATCCTCTCACCGGAATTCCCAACCGGCGCCTTTTCAATGACCGCTTCGGCCGGGCCCTTCGGGAGGCCGTCTCCGGAGGACAGAGGGGGGCGCTCATTCTGATCGATCTCGACCACTTCAAGGCGCTCAACGATCTCTGGGGGCATCCGGCAGGAGACCAGATCCTTCAGGCGGCGGCCAGGCGCCTTCGGGAGGCGGTGCGTCAGAGCGATACGGGCGCCCGCCTGGGTGGCGACGAGTTCGCCGCGATCCTCTCCGGGCTTCATCCCGAGAGAGAGGTCGCCACTCTCGAAGCCCAGGCGGCGGCCGAAAAGATCCGGCTCGCCCTCTCTCGTCCCTATGAGATAAGCGTTCCCTGCGAAGGTGGGGGAGAAGACTCCTTCCTCCACTCATGTCCTCCCAGCCTGGGAGTGGTTCTCTTTGGAGGCGAGAGTCTCGACGAAGAGAAGAAGGTCTTCGAGGCAGGGGACCGGGCCCTCTATCAGGCCAAACATGCCGGAGGAAACGCCGTGATGATGGCAGAGGAGCCAGAGCTTGAGGGGAAACATGAGGCGTAACGAGGGGGATCCAGGAACAATCAAATGTCGGCCAAGAATCGTTTTATTCGATTCTTCCATTTTTCCAAAAGAGCCTAACACGCAGAACGCGGGAGTCCCCGGCTCGTCCGGAG
>JAPTWQ010000068.1 GCA_028064945.1 Nitrospiraceae bacterium
TTGTCTTGAGGGAATGACGAATTGTTTCCAGGGATGCAAAGCGGCCAAGGCCTTCTTTTCCCGAGGCAAGAGGACCGGTTTCGGGGGGGATTTCATAAATTCCCCGTGCCGCCAGGGTTTTCCGATGCTTCTGGATGGCCGGGTGCACATACATGTTTTCTTCCATGGCGGGGGCGACAAGGACCGGACAAGTCACGGTCAGGCAGAGAGTGGAAAGCAGATCGTCTGCAAGACCAAGGGCCATTTTGGAAAGGAAGTCCGCCGAAACAGGCGCTATAAGCAGTACGTCGGCATCTCGCGCCAGCTCAATGTGACGAACGGAACAGGCAGGGTCAAAAAGGTCGGAATAGACCGGGTGTCCCGAGAACACCTCTGCGGTCAGGACCGGAAAGAAATGCAGGGCGCTTTTTGTCGCAACCACCTGAACGTCATGTCCATCCTGGCGGAGAAGCCGGATGAGTTCTAGAGTCTTATAGGCAGCGATACTTCCCGTAATACCAAGAAGGATTTTCCTGCGCATGGACAGGTCAGTCCTCGGTGTCCGCATCCTCGGTGTCATGCTCGCCTTCCACCGTCTGGGTGGAATCCTCCGGATGGTGGTACGTCATGACGTCCGCATGGATGACATCTGACGGATCGAGAGCATATCCGCGGGAATAGGAAAACCGCTCTTCCGACCGGGCTCGATCGCGGAGCTTTTCCCGGCGCCTGGCCTCGATCCGGACAGCTTCCTCCCCGGTGATGATCGGAATCTTTTTTTCAACAATTTCCTGCAGGGCGGTGGTGGTTTCTTTCAGGTACCTCTTCTCGACCCTGACCGGAGCACCCTCCATCAACTGGCGCGCCCGTTTTGCGGCGGTGATGACGAGTCGATAGCGGCTGTCGATAATATCCGGTGTAACTTCGATGGGGCGTGTAACGAGGTCGTTCATGGAGCCTCCCTGAGGGAAAAAGGGTGAGACTTTATTGTCTCACCGGAAAAGTGTTCGATGAAGTGGTCCTTGACAAAAGAAGAGAGTCTTTGTCTTCTGAGGTGCTCGGAAACAATGATTGACTGAAGATCGTTGACCGCCTGCTGAAAATCCACGTTGAAGATCAGATAGTCATATTCTTGGTATGCATAGATTTCCTGCCGGACGCGCTCCAGCCTCTTGCGAACTGTTTCAAGAGAGTCCTGACCGCGAAGGGAAAGCCTTTCCTGCAGGACTGCGTAAGAAGGGGGGAGAATGTAGATCGACGTATTGTCGATTCCGCTCTGACGGATTTTTTGTGCACCCTGGATATCGATGTCCACAAGGACGTCCAGGCCTTTGGCGAAAGAGTCTTCAATCGTTCGCAGGGATGTCCCGTAAAAATTTCCATAGACTTCGGCCGATTCGATGAAATGATTGTTGGCCTGCATCTCCTGAAACTGGTCTTTGGTCACGAATGTGTAGTCAATGCCATTTTTCTCACCCGGCCTGGGGGATCTGGTCGTGTAGGAAACGGAGTAGTGAATCCACGAAGACTTTCGTGCAATTTCCTTGCAAAGAGAAGTCTTTCCGGCGCCGGATGGAGCAGACACGACAAAGAGAAGTGGAGTATAAAGCCGTTTTCCGTAGATCGTCGGAGAAGGGGCCGGATCCGGGGATCTCATGGGTTTCCCTCCAGGAACTGTCATGGACGATACTCCATCCGTTTTGGAAACAGCTTCTCGTTTGCAGGGATGCAAAATTTTTGAAGGCTCAATCCGGATCTCCGTCCGAATCAAGTCCTTCATCCCAGTTGTTGAGGCGTGCTGCAAGTGTCTCGGGTTGAAGCGCCGACAAAATTACATGTCCGCTGTCCATAATGATAACGGAGCGTGTCCGACGACCTTCGGACGCGTCGATCAGGAGACTTTTTTCTTGGGCCGCATCCTTCATTCTGCGGACGGGGGCCGAATTGACTCCGACAACGCTGATGATGTGTTCCAGGGAGACCAGATTGCCCAGACCGATATTCACAAATCCGTGATACCTATTCGACATTCTGAATTTGTTCCTTCAACCTTGTCAATGTGTTGCGTATTTCCATCGCCGGCTGGAAGACGTCCGGTTGTGCTTCCTTGGTAATGAACGTGTTGATTTCCCTTTGCATCTCCTGAAGGAGAAAGTCCAGGGATTTTCCAATCGATCCCCCTTCCGTAAGGTCCTGCCGGAATCGGGTCAGGTGAATTCGAAAACGTTGCCACTCTTCTTCATTATCTTTTTTCGACAGATAGAAAAGAGCCTCTTCCTCGATGCGACGATTGGTTTCCGGTTGCTGGACGTCGGGGATTATCTCTTTCATTTTTTTTACAAAATTTGTCCGGGCCGCCTCCAGGGATCTGGGTCTCTGGAGTTCCACCCGCTGAACCGCGTTTTCCACTTCCTTGACCAGTCCTTCAACAACGAAGAAGAGATCATCTCCTTCTGCCTGCCGGCTGTTCGCAAGTGCAAGCAGGGCAGATGAAACCGCTGCCAGCCCGGCTTTCGGGTCTACAGAAGACGATGTCGGGGTCCTTTCGTGGGACAGGTGCATCAGGATGTGTTCGAGACGAACCGGTTCAGCAAGTCCGAGAAACTCCTGGAGACGAACGAGGTCTGTGTAGGCATCCATTGCTTTGGACAACCAGACATCGTTTTTTACAATGGCGTCGGTTCGGCTGACAGAAATTTCAATGCGTCCCCGGTGAAACTCCTGGGAAACCAGCTTCCGTATGGATAGGTCCAGATGGTCCCACTCCCGTGGCAACATTGTCTGAACCTCAAGGTTTCGATGGTTGAGTGACTTGGCGGTAATGCGGTACCCTTCCAATGGAGGAAGGGTGCTGTATTCCCCGAATCCGGTCATGCTGTTCAATTTATTGTTGGCGACCATCCGCATCCTGAATGTTGGGGGCTGGAAGTATTCTTGTTTTCCGCCGGATCGTCCAAGCCGCCCTGGATTTGACGGGGCCTTGCTCCTCAGATTTTGCGTATCAACTATTTTAGCCTGTTTCAGAAAAAAATTCAAAGAATGTTCATGTCGCGGGCTTCCGGCGATCAAACGACGAAACGTGTCACAGTATAGGAGTTCCCTTGGAACGGCCTTTCCATCCTTATGAAATCCACCCTTTGCTTGTTCTGGATGCGTCGGATTCGATTTTCAAGGCGGATGATCATTTTGCCATTTGGCCGCCATCGGGCGATGTTGAGTCCGACAGGACTCCCTATCACGGTCATTTTTGGCACGGAATGCGATATGTTTCGCGCTGGTCGATCCGTTTGTTCGGAGTTCAGCCTGTTCCTCTCTGGGCGCAGGGAAGGAAAAACCCCCATTTTGAAAAAATTCACCGCATTATGCCTCTTATGACCTTCCGGGCTCCGGGAGAAAAACATGGCCAAGTTCTCCGGTTGTCTCTGTCTCAGACAAGGGTGCTTGAAGCAGACGGGTTTTCCGAAGAGTGCAGCGTGGAGAATCGTAGTCCCCACCCGGTGACTGTTCCAATGGAGTGGCTGATTGGGGTGGACTTTACAGACCTCTTTGAGGTCAGGGGGATTTCCCGGGTGAATCCGGCGCCCCGTCAGATCGAATGGTCTTCTTCCGGTCCGGACCTTTCTGTTTATGTCTATCGGGGAGACGATGGGATCCTGCGGGAAACGTCCATCTGTCTCAAGGGACCGAGAGGAGGATCCCTGGATCGTTCGGGATGGAGATGGAAACTGGAGCTGGGCCCGGAAGAAAGTTTTACGTTTTTTATCCGAACCCGGTTCAGGGAGTTCCAGGATAAGGGCAAGGTTACAATGCCAGTCTCGATCAGGAAAATTCCGGATATTCAGGGTGTGATCGGGAAACGGCATCGGGAGATGGAAGATTTTTTCTCTCTCTGGCCAAGAATCCGTTCTTCGGATCCTTTTCTGGACCGATGCTGCCGACAGGCGATAGAAGACCTGAGAGTCCTGTGCACGCCTGTTCGTGAAGGTCTGATTCCCTATGCCGGCCTTCCCTGGTTCTCGACAGTCTTTGGACGGGATGCCCTGATTACAGGACTGTCGACTCTCTGGGCCATTCCTGAACTTTCTCGAACGGTTCTTCTTTTTCTTGGTCGTCTTCAGTCCAGGGTCTCCGACCCGAAACGTGCAGCAGAACCCGGGAAAATCGTCCATGAAATGCGGACCGGGGAAATGGCCGGAACGGGAGAGCTTCCTTTCGGTCTTTATTACGGGAGTGTCGACAGTACGCCGCTTTACTTGATGCTTGCGGCCCGTTATGTCGAACGGACAGGAGATTACCCGTTTCTGGAGAAACTGTGGCCGGTGATTGAAAGGGCATTTCAATGGATTGAAAGGTTCGGGACGGATCCGGAAACAGGTTTTCTGGTTTATCAGGGAGACATGGACGGCGGGCTGATCCAGCAGGGATGGAAAGATTCGGGGGATTCTGTCTTTCATGCCGATGGACGGCTGGCTGTTCATCCCATTGCCCTCTCTGAGGTACAGTCGTATCTCCATTATGCACTCACAGCGTTTTCCAGCCTTGGAGAACGACTGGGGCACGTCCGTTTTGCGGAGAAAACGCGTCGGATGGCTATCCGGCTTAAAAAATCCTTCCTGTCCGCCTTTTGGGATCCCGGTATGAAAACGTTTGCACTGGCGCTGGATGGCAACAGGGACCCTTGCAGGGTCCACAGTTCCAACTCCGGCCATGTCCTCCTGTCGGATCTGCCAACGGCTTCCATGGCGCGGGATGTGGCAAAGAACCTTCTTTCCCCGGATCTCTTTTCCGGGTGGGGAATCCGAACAATCGGAAAATCCGAGCTTCGATACGATCCCGTTTCCTACCACAACGGCTCTGTCTGGCCCCATGACAATGCCTTGATCCTGGCCGGTCTTGCAAAACACCGTCTGTATTTTGAAACAGAGAATCTCTGCGAAGGATTTCTGGACGGGTTGCGCTTTTTTCGAGACCAGCGCCCTCCTGAACTTTATTGTGGTTTCGACCGAAAAAACGGAGAGGGTCCGTTTGCCTATCCCACCTCCTGTTCGCCCCAGGCCTGGAGCGTCACCTCTCTTTTGATGGTTGTCGAAACCATGAGCGGTGTGAATTTTCAGGCCGGGCATCCGAGAATGGGAAGGGCAACCCTCGGACCGTCCCTCTCCTCCCTGCATATAGAAGGGATTCGACTGACCGGACCCACCGGGGGAAGAGCCGATGTTTTTGTTGAACGAAAGGAAGATGGAATCGTTCGTTCTGCGATGGAAATCCGGAAGGAGTAAGTCGGATGGCCTTTTAAGGTTGATCTCCAGCAACAAGATCCTTTCGAGATTTAGCTTTTTTAAAGGTGACGAAAAACAAAACATTGTGATCCCTATTGTCAAGAGGGAACAATCCGTATAGAATCCCTCCATCCTTGCTTGGGAATCTTGCGATCCCCCAAGGCCCTGTCTGTCCGGTGATTGTCCGGACCCGTCAACGTTCGGAGAGACTTTGGACAAGCTTCGGAATATTCTGTTCCTTCTTCAAAATCCCATTACATGGGCCCTGGGGAAACGGGTCTTTTCTGTCGCGCTTCTGTTGTCGTTTTTTGGACTCTCCAATCCCGGGAGTTTCTGGAAAGCCAATCCCTCCTGGGCGAACGCTTCCTCTCCTGCAACGTCCTCCATGAACAGCTCTCTTGCCGTAAAGAAAGAGTCCGCGTCCAGAATTCAGCCTATTCATCCCTCGGCCGGACTGGGGGAATGGAGCATCCCAGCAGGAACGCCACCTCTTCTGACGAAAGACGGTCTTCCTGTGATTCACATGATGCCGGCGGGTCCTGTTCTGGATGCGACGTATATCCCCGAGTTTCTGGATGTCGACAAGGGTCGTTATGTGACCGATCTGGACGGAGGCTACAAGGTTTACTGGACACTCAATCCCTCCATCCAGTCCGAAGTCGGGCGCTTTATTCGACGGAACCGGGTTCCTTACGGAATGTTTGTTGCTGTCGACCCCAGGACGGGCGATCTCCTGGCTCTTTATGGGAGTCATTACGGGAGACAGGACAATACGCTGGTGCAGAGGGCGACGTATCCGGCGGCAAGTCTTTTCAAGGTTGTGACTACCGACGATGCCCTGGTACACAGGAAAATCAACCCGGAAACCCGGATTTATTTTCATGGGTGCCTGTACTGCATTGGACCTTCCTACTGGAGGGATAACCCGAGAAGAGACAGACTTCATTTGTCCGTAACGGAGGCTCTCGGAAAATCCGTCAACATGATCTTTGCCAAAATTGCCCTTCGTTGGCTGAGCCCTCAAAATCTGCAGAAGTCGGCAGACGGTTTCGGGTTCAACCGCGTTATCGAGTCGGACATTCCCTTTGATCCGAGTCAGGCGGACATCCCTTCCGACCGGGATGGATTTGCGAGAACGGCTGCGGGATTCGGACAGGTCCTGATCAGTCCGATTCATGCGGCCCTGATTTCCGGAGCGCTGTCCAATGGCGGAATCATGATGGTCCCCCACATCATTCACACGATCGTTGATTCGTCGGGAAAAGTCATTTACAGAGAAATTCCCCGTCCGCTCCTTCAGGTGACCGATCCGAAGATTGCCTGGACGCTCCTTGCCATGATGCACTCCACAACGATCCGGGGGACGGGACGCCGGGCTTTTCTCCACTGGCATTACGATCCTCTTCTTCGCCACATTGCCGTTGCCGGAAAAACCGGAACTCTGTCCGGGATGCATCCTGCCGGCCATTATGAATGGTTTATGGGAATGGCTCCTCTCGGGAATCCAAGAATTGCGGTGGCTGCACTTTCCATTGATCTTGGCCTTTGGAGAATCAAGGGCCCGGATATTGCGAGCCATGGCATGATTGCCTATTTTCATCACCGACATTCTTTCTGATTTTTGATTCCGGATTGTTTGCTCCCTGTGACTTTTTTGGTATCCTGTGAAAACGGATTCATCCTTGGTGTTCATGTGTGCTGGACTTTCAGTTTCTTGTGGGAAAATCCTGTAAAAAGGGGAAGGGCGGACAATGGTCTCAGTGAAAAAAGTGATGACAAAAAATCCCTTGTTGGTGGATACGACAACGACGGTTCGTGAAGTGGTCGAGATCATGAAGACAAAAAAGGTGGGAAGCCTTCTGGTCAACCAGGGGGACAAGACTGTCGGGATCATCACGGAAACCGACATCGTTCGCCGGGTGCTGGGGGAAGACCGTGTTCCCTATATTACTGCGGTTTCCCAGGTGATGAGTGCTCCGGTTCTTTCTATCCAGGAAGATGCATCCATTTATGACGCCCAGGATATGATGGACAAGCACCATATCCGGCACCTTCTTGTTCTTCGGGACGAAGATGTTGTCGGTCTCATCTCCATTCGGGACCTCATTCATCCGGCATATGTCGGTCGGGAAGACTCCTGGGATGGAGGAGTGACCGAGTAACTTTTTGTCTTCCGGGTTTGACCTGGTGTGTCCTCTTCGGGTGGGTTCGTCCTGCCTGAAGAGGATTTTTTTTCAAAAACGCTATTTTTCTAACCGACCTTCAGGTCTTTTTCTCTGTGAAACGCCTCAGTGATCCTGTCAATCCAATCCTCTTCCCATCCCAGCGTCACGGAAAGCCGAATGCGTTCGGAGCCCTCAGGAACTGTCGGCGGATAAACAAGGGGTGCCCATAACGCCGATTCAAGGAGATGTTCCTGAAAAGATTTCATTTTGGCCAACTCTCCCCGAATCGGGATGATGGGAGAAGGGCTGTTGCCCGCATTCAGCCGATTCCGTACTTTTGTCACCCGAACGCCTGTTCTCTTTACC
>JAPTWQ010000133.1 GCA_028064945.1 Nitrospiraceae bacterium
AGGGGAAGACACTTCCGAGAGAGAGGGAAACGGGCATGGGAATCCTCCAAAGAAGTCCGGTTCATGGGCATAAATAGACACCGCTCGATCGGGTCGGGGATCCCGATGGGTGCATGCAGTCAGCTGAGGGTCAAACGACGTGGGCCCGGAAGGAAATGTAACAGCAGGTCAGGGCGGCCCAGAGTTCGACGGCCAGAACCCGGAAAAACAACAGGACCAGGGCCAGAACCCGGAAAAACAGCACCATCGAGAGATACCCGACACGGTATCCGAAAGAGTATCCCTTGGAAGCCGAATAGGCGGTGAGGAGGAATCGAAACATCGTCGGGCTCCTTGTGAAGGGTGAAGAATCACGGTTATCAAATGTTGATATATATAATATATATCAAATCAAGAGGGTTGTCAAGCTCAGTCCGCATCGAGCGTCCAGTCACCGTTCGCATAGACGGTCATCTCTCCATCCGCTTGATCCTGCGGGAAGCAGGCATCGAAAAGAGAGGACAAAGACGATTCCAGATCGTCGAGATCCTCAAGGGAAAGCGAGGGGGAGTCGAGCGAGAGCGAGCAGGAGCGGGACAGGGACATGCCGCCGTTGTCGTTGTAGCTGGTATCGGACGAAAGGGAGAGGATGGCCGAGTCTGTTCCGTAGAGCGAGCAGAGTTCGGCCAGAATGGCTCCAACGGTGAGACGGGCCAAGGCCACGAGGGCTCGTTCATGACCGTAAAGTTCTTCGACCATTTTCTCGACGGACGCCATCTGTGGTGAGTGTTTGGTGAGGATGTTTTCGATCGCCGTATTGTCCATGACAGTCTCCTTGGTTACAAGGGTTAGATTCGGGATACGCAGTGACGCTCGATGCGTCGTTCCATCTCGGGAGAGGAAATCTTGCCTTCATCGAACACGACAAGGCCGGGGCGGGGAGGACACGCATGAAGAAGAGGCACCCACCACTCCTTTCCCGTGGAGAGAAAATGGCTGTCGCGGTGGCCATCGTTGCCGGAGACATGAATCTCGATGGTCTTCGGATGGTTCAGGAGAGCCTGCACGAGATCGTCCCGACGGCCGTGGACGGTGGCCACGATATTGAGATGGGACAGGTCGATGGCCATGTGGAGGCCGGAGTGTAAAAGGATCTCGTATTCCTGCCATGAATCGAGGTGGAACGTGCCGTCCGGTGTCGGATAGTGCCCTTCCAAGGCGACCGGCACCCCGAAGAGATCCTCGATCCGGCGCACCCGGTCGAACACATGGGCGAGGGGATCTCGCCGTTCCCCGGCGTGCAGGCTGTAGGCGGAAGCGTTCATCCGCCGGGCGAGGCCGGCGAGGGTCACGAAGTAGGGACGAGTGACCTCCCACGGCATCGAGGCGTCGATGCGCCGAGAGCCATTCCAGGGGATGCGGACGTTGGCGTGCGGACGGAGCTTGAGGCCGGAGTCCCGCAGCGAGTCGATCATGGCTTCATCGAGAACGCCGTAGTTCTGTGGGCAAATCTGGACCTCTTCCGTACCGTCGGAGAGGGCGAGGATCTTTGCGAGAGCCGTCTTGAAGCCGAATCCGGGAAAGGCTGCCATCGTCGTATTTTTCGTCATGTCCGCCTCCTGTTATGATATATATTATATATACAATAACAGGGCGAGTCAAGGGAAAAGTCAGGGAGGGCAACTTTCTCCATCGGCATGGTACACTATGGAAAAAGACGGATCATCGAGTCGGATGGCGGACACAAGGGGAGAGGGCATGAAGCGGATTGGCGTGTGGATCGTCGGCATCGCCCTGGCGGTCGGGGGACTGTCGGTGGTGCATGCGGACGACGTTTTGAATGATGCGACACCGAGCTGGGCAAACCGCAGCTCCTACGTTCGGGGAGACCGTCTGTTTGCCGTGGGAATCGCCGTTGGGGCCAGGACGCTGGAGGAAGGGCGACAAACGGCCTTCGACGCGGCGAAGCGAGAGATCCGGAACTTCGCCCAGATTCACAATATCGCGGGCGTGGACATTTCAACGGAGCGGACGTACCAGGTGCAGGGCAAAGACAACTCGTTCACCGTCTACCGCCTGATCAGCGTGGACCGGAATCAGCTCGACGCATGGAAAAAACAGGTCATCGAATCGGGAACGGACACGCCGGAGACGCCATCGTCACAAACGTCCCCACAGGCCACCGAAGCGAAGAACACTCCCAGCGATGAGAACACGACCGGAAAAACCATCATCGTCCATCGCGTCCAGGGAGACCAGTCGATACCGACGACCAGCGAATCCGGCGAGTCGGGAACCGTGTTCTACGCTCCGCCACAACCATCGGGCGAATATGGGCCGGGAGAGGGAGCGCCCACACAACCGCCCGTCGTCATCAACAACAACAACGGATATGCGGCCCCGTACTATTATGCGCCGCTCGTGCCGATCGTAGGGGCAAGCACGACCTGGCAGAGACGGCCTCGTCCCCATCCACGGGAAAACAGGCCATATCGCCGTCGCCGCGAGTGATCCTCTTCCACAAAAAACAAAAGGCCCAGGAATCTCTTCCAAAGGCCTTTTGCCGACCGGGAACCCCCAGTCCCGCCTATTTTTTCCCACAAGAGACGCTCGATGTCAAACCTCTTTGTCGTTTGTTTCGGGATATTTTTAATTCTCTAGCTTTTTGACAAAACGCATCACGAATTGATTGCTATCCTCTTCCGCCTGGAACTTGGCTTGAGACCGCGTTTCTCCCGCGACACGGTTGGATGTGACGGACTCGGCAACCGACTGCTTCGACGCCAATGAATACAGCGACACCACGGCCGAGTATCCGACCCAAAAGTAAGGACTGTCTGGCGGAGGCTGAATTTCAGCCCATTTCAAACCACCCTGCACAACAAAAGCAGGATTGTCGCGGAGACTGACTTGTTTGAGCCCTATGCCTGTAAGAGCCTGGGCGAGCTGAGCCGAGAGCCAGTCATCACTGGAAAGATGGATGGCAAAGGTCAGCCTTCTGCGTATCGACGCAAGCGTTTGGATGACCCTCGTCAGGTAATCAGTCTCGTCCGGAATGCCGACGCCAATCCCTGAGGCCACCCTCTGGTCTTTCTGTATATTCTCGACGAGGTGCCTGATTTTCCCTACAGCCTTCAGAGTTTCCAGATCTCCCTTGTTTGCTCTTGCCAGCTCAACCTCGATCTCGGAAACAGTGTTATGAATGTCGAACATGATGTGTTTTCTGGCTTCGATTTTGTCCAAGGCCGCCAAGACACAAACATTCTTGTCTCCAGCCATGAACTGTTTCGGAAATGACACGCCGGAAAGCGTTTCGACAGAACTGACCGTAATGTCATTCTTGCTGTTGATGCTTTTCGCCAGATTCACTCTTTGGCTGGTATAAGAATTTTTAGCCGTCACACGAACCTGTATCTGGTCAGCCAAAGATTCCATGGCGTTGAATTTGGCGTTCTCAAGCGAGGATCCGCACCCGGTAGACAGGAGGTATGTTGTTTTCGGATAGGCCGGATCCGTATCTGACGTCAGCCATGTCGGAGGAACGGAAGAACATCCGGCAAGGGTTAAGCCCAAAGCTAACACAGAGACTTTTGGATACTTTTTGATTCTCCGAAACATACATTCTCCCGTTAGGGTCTGAGGTCTTTATAGATATAAATGGTGCTTCCAATGACAGGCATTAGCTCATCTTCCGATATTTTATTGGAACGGCCGTCGCTGTCCTGCCCGGTTGGCCAGGACAGCTCAGACATCACAGATTTTGCGGCACTGTTTGCCGGGAGCGCATGGATAAATGTATGTAACGGAGTTTGTCCGATCGCGGTTCCGTTGATATAGAGCATGGCACCAGGCGGTTTCGTTTCGACAACGATCCTGGTTTCGTTTCTTTCGGCCGCTGACAACGTGTGCTGTGCATTCCACCCCAGCAGGCACGATCCATACGGATAAGGATGAGCTTGTGGAGAGGGCAGAGCCGGAGACAGGGGCCCGAAGGTATAGATATAGAGCTTGCCTCCGTAATGAGCTTCGTTCGGAGAGGCTCCAAGGAGCTGCCCTGTCACGGGATCCGTGACGGAGACGTGAAAAGTTTCCATTAACGCATTTTTGTTGAAGTTAAGTACATACAGGTCAACAGGTGTCCGGCCAATGTAGCTTGTCCCGAACCGTGCTTCCAATCCAGGAGGATTGCTGGCGACAATCAGGTGTACGTAATCCTTCGGATTTTCCCCTGAAGAGCCAGGACATCCGTACTTCTTTAAAAATTCTAGCGTCTTTGTGGGTTGCGGTGCAGCGTAACTGACGAGACTGGGGGGAGAAAGCATGAGGGCAGTCACGAATGTCACGAATGCTTTATGGAACATAAGGCCTCCACACATCTTGTTTTTTAAGTCTTAATGTTAACGGAAGGGTTTCTCCGGTCCGCAAGGCGACAGGGACTCTCACCGGATAAAAGCCTGTTTTGGATAACGTCATGACGACGTTGTTGCCCGCATTGACAAAGGTGTCCAGCGGAGTCTGACCTATCAGGACTCCATTCAGGAACACATTGACCCGTCTGGGAATCGTCGTAATGACGATCCTCGTTTTCTTGTGTGTGTCTTGACTGCTCGAATGCGGCGAAGATCCGTGGACGATAGGAGTTCCTGGGATATCAGGAACCGAAGGAGGCGGCGGCAACGCAACCAGGGAATCCTGGGCTGACGCTGCCCCAGCCGTAGCGAGTCCGAAAATCGCACAAGAGAAACAAAGAAGCATGGCTATTGTTTTTATGTTCATCCGATTGCGCGGGAAACCCCGGCATTCATGCTGGGGCGGGATAGCGCCGTTCCCGCTTCTCCTTTCTGTGCCATCTGCGAAGACCCGTCTCCGTCTGCCCGCTGGTGGAGCCGACGGTGTCTCGATCTCCCCTCCTTAGGCTCCGCGTTCACGGCAGGGTGGTTGACTGCCCCCTCCTGCTACATCTTTTCTGCCATCCCTGCCATTTTGACGGCACGGAACATGGCGCATTTCCGGAACAGGTCCAGCGTGATCGGTTCCTGTTTTCCGTAGTGCATCTTTAGAACCAGACGGAGAACCATTTTGATATCGCGGGGGGCGATCCCAGGGAAGAGATCGACCAGCCCCTCGATCATTTCCCGTTCAAGGCCCGCCCCAAAGTTCTCGGACATAATTTCCCAAATTTTGGCCGCGTCCTTGGGAGAAGGGGGCGCATACTCGATGATCGCCGCGCATCGGGAAATGATCGCCTCATCAATATCGTCCGGACGGTTTGTCGTCATGAAGAGGAGACCGCTGAAATATTCGAGTGTCCGGAGAAACTCGGCCACAATCGCGTTGGTCTCGATATTCTCCTTACGCTTTGACACGAAGACATCGGCCTCGTCGAGAAGAAGGACGCATCCCCACCGTTGGCTTCGATTGAAAATTTTCGAAAGATTCTCCTCAATCGATCTTGCAGAGGTTCCGAGCGACCCGCTGTGGATCGAGTAGAGGGGCTTTTGGATCAGCTCGGAATAGATTTCCGCCGTCAATGTTTTCCCGACTCCCGGAATGCCTTTGCACAGGATGATGTTGCCCGCCGTCTTTCCGTCGATGATATCTCCGGTAAAGGAGGAAAGATCCGTGGTGAGGATGTCGAGGAGATCCCGATGCGTCGGAGGGAGGACGATCTTTTCTCTCAGCGTCAGATCGTATTCGTAGGGGGAGAGAAAGTCCGCGTGTACCCAATAGCTCTCGTGCGTTTTCAGATCAAAAACCCTGACGTGCGGGTGGTCCGGGATGACTCCGCAGTCCGTGGACGATCCTTCGAGGAGGATCGATTCGACGGAATCGACCATGGTCCGATAGGCGTCCGGTTCGACATCGTGAATGACCTTTCTCTCCTTTATCTCAGAGGACCCATCCGGCTGGTAGTGTTTCTCATGCTTGAAGATTTTTCCGGTAAAAATGAACTGCTCGGAAAAGCGGTCACTAACGAGCGACTTGAACCGTTTCATTGAGGAAAGGTATTCCTCCCGCAACGCCGGCGTCTCATGCCGGATGTTCTTATTGTTCAGAATATCGACAATTCTTTTTCTTCTCACATCGTCAGGAGTGAAAACATGAGCACGGAAATCATGCGAGTATTCGTTATCCCCCTCTTTTGTCGCACAGGTCAGACGAACGGTCCGCAAGATGACTTGGGCGGGAGATCCTAATTGCCGGTCCCTTCGCTGGATCGATGTGACAAGCTCGGGATACCGTTTCCCGTCGTGCTCCTCGACATAGATCCAGCCGTCGATGAGATCGCTCCGGAGGTATGCGATCAGAATTTCGGCAAACACATTGTGGTTAGGAACCGGCTTCGCGAAATCCCCCTCGTAAGCGAAGAGGAGGGATTTGAGTGTCCGGATCATCGTACCATTCTTTTCTTTTGTCGCCACGGCGAGCAGTTCCTTGATCGACTTTTCTGACAAGCGGGAAATGTCGATTGCGACGTCTCCGTCTTCCTCTCTAAGCTTCAGATACTGCCTCGTCTGAGCAAGCTCTGCGCCGACTGTCTTTTTGAGAATACTGGCAGGAATTAATAACGGCATTGTCGTCTCCTTTTGTGTAGAGAACTTCCCAGGTGGAGAATCTTTCCTCAATCGACAGATTAACCCTACATCTCATCAACAATTTAAGGCGCTTTCATTCGGGCCGAAAGATGACTAAGTGGAATCTCCAGCTCCTCGAGAGACAAGCCCGGGTTCCCAGATCGCTGTGCCAGGAGGTCGACCGTATCACGGGTCGCACGAAACGAGTGGCGAATTTCCCGTTGGATGTCATCCACATCGAAAACGACACCACAGCGTCCGTCATTCCGACCGCTTGGCATCAGGATGGAATCGACGAAAAGCAGAGGAAAGACGAACTGCTGAGGGTGAAGGTGGGCGACAAACCAGAGCCAGTGAGGCCACACCTCAAAAAAACGCTTGGACCAGCTTTTGATCTCGGGAACTTCAAAAATCTCCCGAGGATCATCGTTGTAGCCGTCAAAGAACACCAGGAGACGCCCACGATAGCGCCGGAAGGACTCAAGATCGGCAATGAGAAAATCGAGAGAGCGGGAATCGGGCGGAAGAAAAAGATCCTCTTTCGCCACCTGATAGACAAAAAGATCGGCCTTGGGAATGATCATCATGAGAGGTCTCCTTAGGCGGAAATGCGCAGCATAACGGAAAGCGCCCTCAGTGCCTTGGGGTCGAGGGTGCTCAAAAGGGCAGCGAACAGATCTTCGGGATGCCGATTGATGACGTCGCGCATGGAAGAGAAGCAGCCGAACACGAAGGTGCGCCGGAGTTCTCCGGACACGGCCAGGGCGAAGGCCTTGATGTCCTCGCCGTCTTTCACCGCAAAAATCTCCCCAGAAATCGAATCGGCATCGCCGTCATCGACCGCATCACGTTTCCGGAGCTGGGTGAGGATGATGACATAAGGAGTCTCAGGAAACAGCAAAACTGAAAAACGCTTTTTGGAGCTGTCACAGAGGGGATCCGTGAACTGCTCGACCACCTGGAAGGGGGTGCGAAAAATTTGTCCGGGATCCCAGGGGGCGGAATCGAAAGAAAACAGCGTCTGGAGATCGTGAGGGAGTTTCTCCTGATATTCCGGCCGGAAAAGATCGATGCGATTCATGTCGTCCTCCTTATATATAAAATATATCACAACAAAGACGGCAAAACAAGTCAAAAGTTAAGCTGAGTAAAG
>JAPTWQ010000082.1 GCA_028064945.1 Nitrospiraceae bacterium
ATTCACGGGAGAAGAAATATATGGGGTTTTATTCTGGAACCGGGACTAAAACCGGGACCACTTTTCATGGATGTTAAAAAAGTGGTGAGCCGCCTGGGCTTCGATCCCAGCACACTCGCCTTAAAAGTGTGCCTCTCCCATTTGGTACTGTTCACGCTCTCTTTGCATTGTTTAGTAATTTCAAGGAATTTATCATCTTCGTGAACAGGTTTGATAGATCCCATTTTGTATGACTTAGCATATGGAACCGGGACTAAAACCGGGACTAAAAAAAGGCTATCCACGGGGAGGGGAAAATGCCTCTGTCACAGGCCGAACGAGACAAGAAGAGGTTGGACGAATTGAAAAAGTCGGGAGGAAAAAACGTCTTGTTGAGATTGCCCCGGCAGGAAACCAAGGCTCTGGACTTCCTGTGCCAGTACTACGGACTCGGGAAGGGAGAGACGGTAGCGAAGCTCATCATGGAAGAGTCCAAGCGGATCTCCACCCTTCTGCTCTCGAATCCGGATAAACTCCGTGAGTTCGTTGAAAAGGATTGAATCTCTCTACACTGCGAAATAAGCGAATTATGCGAAGAAAGCCTACTGGTAAGGTTTTCCTCTGCGAATTAACGTTGCGAAAAAACCCTCCCCGCCAGTTCCGCAGTGCCCTCGCGCGCGGATCTTTGAACCGTTACATGTAACGATCTCAAGGGAGGCGTCACTAGTGACGATGAGACAGGAAGGCCCCTTCATGACGACAGGGGCATGGGGCGGGACGCGGAGCGGGGGCTTGTGGCCTCAGTAGGCCGGGGGGAGGGTCATTCCGGGGGGCGCGGCAAAGTCCAGATCATAGGAGGTCATTTCCGACGCGCTGGGAATGCCACCGATCACCCATCCTCCGTTCACCCGTCGTGCAATCGGGAAAATATCCCCTCCGAAGCCCGATGGGGGTGGTGCGCCTCCATGAATAACGAGCGCGTCGGGCTGTCGCTTCGCCCAATCGAAGAAAGTGTCCCACGCCTCACGGCTTGGAAAACTTTTCGGCATGAGGACGAGGCCGTCGGGAAGGACGCTTGAGGCGTCAGCCGTCGAAACCTCGGCCTGGATCTGCGCGGGAAGCAATTTTGCGAGCAGGGTCATGAATGCCTGGGGGTTCAACGTCGCCTGTTCTATAAGATATCGCTCTGCTCCTACCTCGCTAAATGCCAATTCAAGCGCCTCCTTGAGTGTCTTGGTGATCTTGTTCGGGGAGCCCTTGGGACGGCCCATCCCCGCTCGGGGAGGCTTCCGCCTTCCAGTATCCCCCACTATTTTAGTGTCATCCCCACTCGATGCCATTTTGTCGTCTCCTTTTTGTAGTCTTTCCCCACTGCACCATTCTTGCATTATTACGCACGATTCATACCACTCCCACTTGATCCATTTTGGAACAGAGATCAAAAAGGGGCTCCTACGCCTTCACTGCTCCGGTAGGAGGGCTTCTGGCCCCCCGATCCCCTCCCTTCCGGGCTTCTGGCCGTCTCCATAATGGCCATGTCGAGGGCGCGGCCTACGGCTTCCCCCAGGGTTGGAAGATCCCGGACCCGGACAGTGAATCCCGTCTTTGAGGGCCACATCTGGCCGTTGTCGTCTACAGTCCACAACCGGATCGAGAGGTAGGAATGGCCCTCAAAGGTGTCCCAAACAATCCGGGTCTGGCCTTCCTTGTGGGGAAGACTTCCGAGCAACTGCCCTCTCATTGCCGGAGGCGTTCCAGACCTCTCTGGGGGGAGGGATTGCCTCAATGCCTGGGCTTTCTGTGTCAATGCGCTCATGGTATGATTCTCCTTGGTGGTGAGAGGGGGTCGGCATGGGCCGGCCCCTTTATTTTTACTCCGCGAAACCATTTGCCCGCAGAAGCATCGCTCGTTGAACAGCAGGCGGGATCTGGCCCTCCAAATATGGCCGCCCCTCGAAGTGGACGACTTTCCCGAGCTTGATTTTCGCCGTGGGCAGATTGAAATGCTCGAAAGTCTTCGCGATGTCGCCGTAATATCGCGTCACATCCCTTCCCGCATGATCTTTTTCCTCGATCGGGAAAAGCTGGCCGCTGTCCTTGGCCTTTAGCGAAAATTCGCGCTCGATCTTGGGGCCTGTAAGCTCGATGACTTCGCGGGGTTGTGTCGAGAGAATGACCCGATCCGTCGCACTTGTCACCGAGGCCATCTGCTTCCATCTTTCCAAGTTCTGCCGATATTGCTTGTCGGCCTTGCTCTCGATGGAAAATGGGTTCCGCATTTGTTATTCCTCCTTCTTAGCTCCGTCTGTCCGTTTTCCGGAAAGGCTCCATTTCGCTTGGCCCTTAGCCATTCTCTCAGCCTGCCCTTGCCGCTCTCGCGTTTTTTCCGGATCGGTCGATGGGGTGACGTGTGACACAACCTCTTGTGGCTTGATGTTTTTTTGAATTTTCATGACGTCTCCTTGCTGTGATTGGTGTGCCCGGAAACCGCCGGGCTTCGGGGTCCTCGAAAAGGACCAGGGGGCGGGCTGGTGACGCTTGCGCATTTCGAAGGCCCCAAGGAGTCCCTTATGCCAAAAAGGGGTGCGCTTTGTCGTCTACGACAGGACCGCGGCCAGCCGCCTCCTTGTCCTTCTCATCGTTTCTGGGCCGCCAGGCAGCTGGCCCAAAACATCCCGGCCAAAAAAACGATCTGCTCAATCGCGCTTCGCATTGGTTCCTCCTTCCGGATACCGGACGTTGAGCCGATACAGTTCCCGCCCTCGCTCCCGCATTAAGATCAGATCCTTGCTCTTTGTAAGCTCGGACAGAGCCGCCCTGACTTCGCGGGGGGAGAGTCGAAGAAGACTCGCCATGCTGTTGATATCGACGGACAAAGCCCGTCCGGGAAACAAATTGACTGTTGCCCAAGCATAGAGTCGGATATGCGGGGGATCGGCCTCCCATGCCAAAACATGCTCCCGGTACTGGAAGACGGGCTTCCCAAGGGCCTTCTCGTCCGGGATCTCCTGCTCGTATTTGATCCCGTTCCGCTCTGCCAGGGTGACGGGATCACAGTGGCTTGGAATGCCATCATTTTCGGGCTTTGCGGGCTCAGGTGGGGCGAGGTGATATGCCGGGGCCTGTGGAGCGTTTTTCGAGCCCATTTCTTCAATGAATTTCGAAAGACTCCCCATTTCATCCCCTCTTTCGTGAAATTGTGGTTCGGGGCCGACCTCCGGCCTCGCCCGAAAGGATCTGAACCTCAATCTTCCCCCTTCGCACAAGATCATCGAGGGCCGCTTCCAGCTTGTTTTTGGAAACATGCCGCTCGAATAGGCCGTGAATTTCGGTCAAGCTCATCCGTCCCGAACCTTTGTCCAGGGCCTCCACGATCTTGTCTTGGACGGGATCGCCGCTCGCCTCTCCGAAAACGTAGGAAACAGAGTCGGCCACAAAGTCGACAATGGCGAGGGCCGGTCTCAGGTGCCGAGAATCTATAACGTTTTCTCGGTCCAGTAGAGCAAATATCATCGCCAGCCGCATGGCGTGGGCTTCTTGTCGGCTGGTCAGACTTCCGGCCAGTCCTGGGGCCGCTTCGGTCAGGACCGGGTAAATAGCCTCCCAATCCCTCATGAAAGCGGGGCTCATCGCCATGCCCTCGACCGTTTTGGCAAATTCAAGGGCCTGCCGGAATTGATCCCCGAAGAATCGGGATTGATCGAAGAACGCCCCGAATGGGAGAAGTTTCGACCGTCTGACGAAAAACCAAAGGAATCTATTCGCAAACCCGTTGCCGACCTCAATTTCGCTCAGCCGTCCTCGCAATTCGACTTCCGTAATTTGTCCGATGATGCAAACATGAGGATTTGTGGCCCGGATTCGATTGGTTTTGGTCAGAGGGGAGAGCGTTCTGGAATCCCAAGCCTGACGAACGATCTGGCTCAAAATATTTCCGTCCCGTTCGACCTGTTTCAAAATTGCGGAAAATTCTTCTTCGACCAGGAGGAGCCGTTTGTCGGAAATTCCGGGATCCGCAACGAAATGCTCCTGTTTTTTCGGGTTGAATCCTTCGATCTCATCCCGAATCTGAAAGATTAACCCCTCCCCGCTACTCAGCCCCCCCATGACCCGATCCTCAAAAAATTCTTCGTCTGAATATCGAAGCGTTTCAATAGTCCGCCTCCACCCAGTCCCTTTCCGAGCCTTAGCCGATTGCCCGACAATGACTGCAAACTCGTTGACGCCATGTCGTGAACCGTCGATCATGAGATGAGGGCCGCGACCGCAAGCCGCTCCGAAGGCGATCAGGATTTGTGCGAGAAGGGCCGCCGGGTCCGCTTCGGTGCTTGGAGCCAGTGCCCGGCAAAACTCTCCGGCAAGCCCATAAAATGCTGGTTCCGCGAGAATAGGTGGAGTTTTGACTTGGGGGAGTTCCCCGGCCTCAGCCATTGCATCGTCCGGGGCAAGCGAGGTAAAATTGTTCATCAGGTTTTTCCTTTCCTCCGCCCGTCAGATCGCCGTCTGGTGGGCGTTTTGTTTTAGCAAAATGTCGTTGAAGTCCTGCCCCTGTTCGCTCGGGGCCAGAATCTCCACCTCGCGCCCTTCTCGCCTGAACCGCTCGCAAGCCAATGCCGCCGACTTCAACCCTGCCCCGTCACGATCCGCGAAGATCGTTATGCGCCGAATCTCTTCCGGCAGTACAGCCCTTTCGATGCCCCCGGCATTGAGAGCCGCCCATGTCGGCGTCCCGGTCAGTAGATAAGCAGAAAGGGCCGTTTCCAGTCCTTCCGCAAGGCCGATCTCTCCGTTCCTCGGGTCGAACAGGCGAACCGCCCCGCCTCGGGTGCTTCCTTCTCGAACCCCAATAATCCTCCGTGGGCTTTCGATGGGGGCCTTTCCGCTCCCGTCTTCCTTCAAAAATGTGATGTGAAGCCCCGCCGGTCGGCCTTCTCCGTTTCGGATCACGGCGATGAGGGCCGGGAATCTGTGCCCGGTGGGCTCTCCGTCTTCGTAAACGGCTAAGGATGGGTGTTCTTGAATATCGGAAGGCCATTTACTCAAAATGATTCCGCGCCCAGCCAAATATCTCGCCCCTGGGCCTCCCGCCTCGATCCTTTTTGATTCCCCCCAAAGTCTTTCAAGAAGATCCGCCCGATCTTTTGCCGGGGGGGCCGGTGGGACGGGCCGGGAAGTGGCTGAACCGTCAAGGAGCCCCATTTCACGAAGGGTTTTCAGGATCTCCCGTCCATCGCATCCGACAAAGCATTTCACCAAAAGCTTCCCGCCCTCCCCGTCCCGGATACTTAAAGAAGGGTGCTTGTCACCATGGGCCGGACAGAGGACCAGCCATCCGGGGCCGTTTCTTCGGGGCCGCGCCATCAGGGAGTGAGCGATTTCGTAGGCGTTCATCGCGCATCCGCTAAGGTGGTTCCTTCTTTGATCTTTTTTTCGACTGCTGAAATGGGAATACGGATAGCCCGTCCCAATCTCACGGAATCAAGGCGTTTTCCGTAAATCCACCGTCGAATCGTCCATTCGCTGAGGTGCAGGCGGTCCGCCGTTTCTCGAATCGTCAAAAGTTCCATTCTCCATCCCTCCGGATATGTTCACGTTTAGCCCCGTCTTGCATCTTTTAGGCAGACGGTTTATCATTGGAAACAAGGACAGTTTAGGCTTTTAATGCCCCACTGTCCATCCACAATCTAATAGTTCACGTGACAATATCAAAGTTCACGAAAAGGGAGAAGATGGACATCAAAGAACGAGTCACGCTCTGGAACCAGTATTTTCAGACTCAGGGGGCCTTTGTCAGGGACATGCCCGAGCCGTGGAAGTCCTACAGCCTCAATCGCCTGTCGGGAATGATCCGGGCCCTTGTGGCCTTCCTAAAAGGGGATCGGGACGCTATCGATGAGTACGAAGCCGCGGCTTTCGAGGCTATTTCCCAGATTCGGGAATCCCAACGGCTTTTGAGGGAGGCTCTCGGGGAAAAGGCGGACGATCTGGACAATGCGCCACTGGGCAAGGAACATCCAGGGGAACAGGAAAAAATGAGAGGCGTCACTTACTCCATGTTGACGGGAATCCCCGACGTGCAAGAGGCCCGCGCCTCTCTTGAGTCCCTGATCGGCTCTCCGGTGGAGTCGTGCACCGGGTGCGGGCGCCTCTTCGTGAAAGGTCGAAAGAACAAGCGTTTATGCGCCGGGTGCGGAGGAAAGGGGCAGGACGAAGAGGCCCCGCGCCGCAAGGCTTTCCGGCAGGTTTACATGGCATTCAAGCGAAGGATCGACAAGGGGCTTTCTCCGGATTCGGCCAAGGATGCGCTCAGGAAAGATCCCAAGTATTCGGGCTTGATCCGGACATGGAACCTCGATCTTTCGGATTGGACTTGATCAGGGGTTTTTTCGCTTTTTTCGCAAGGGAGGATGACAAATGGCACGCGAGGGAGGACGGGATCGGGGGGTTCAGTTCAAAAACGGTTCATGGTGGGCCAGGTACTACGTGGGCGGGAAGGAAGTCCGGGAGAAATGCGACAACAAGACGCAAGCCCGGACGATCTATGCCAAGCGTCTTGTGGAGATTCGGGAGGGACGGTATTTCCCGAAGGCGAAAACCGTCCGGATCCTCTTCAAGGATCTGACAGACGATTATCTCCGGTATGCCGCCCTGCACCACAAAAGGCAGGGGGATGACATTCCCCGCGTGAAGACTTGGATTGACGCTTTCGGGACTGCCCCGGCGGAGGATGTAAAGCCCTCCCAGGTGGAAGAGGTGATGGCCAGGCTTAAGGAAGAGGGCATGGAACCGGCAACGATCCATCGGAGATTAACGGTTCTCAAGGCGATCTACAATCGCGCCCTCCGGGAGGGGAAGATCGACAAGAATCCCATTCTCCGCGTCCAGTCTCCGAAGTTCGACAACCGCATTGTCCGGTATCTGACTCCCGATGAAGAATCCCGGCTCTTCGCCGCCCTCCCGGAACGCCTCCACCCTATCGTAAGCGTTGCCCTCCACACCGGATGCCGTCAGGGAGAGTTGCTCCGCCTGATATGGGGAGATGTGGACTTTTCCTCCGGAACGATTCTGATCCGGGAGGCCAAATCGGGGGAGTCCCGCCGTGTGGTGATGAATAGCCGGGTTAAGTCTGTTCTGTCCTCCCTCTCCGGGAAGGAGAAACCGTCCAACCCCGTCTTCTCGAATACGTTCGGAGGCTTTATGGATGGCGGGAATCTCCGGAGAGAGTTTGAGGGAGCCGTGAAGAAGGCCGGGATTGCCCCTTTTCGCTTCCACGATCTCCGGCATACCTTCGCCTCGAGGCTTGCCATGAACGGAGCCAATGATCGGACGCTCCAAACGCTCCTGGGGCACAAGAGCCAAGCCATGATCTTGCGGTATGCCCACCTGGGGCCCTCCCACCTTCAAGACGCCGTGGAAGGACTGGTAAAGCCCAAGCTCCGGATCGTGGACGATCTTCCGGGAAAGTCGGCAAAGTGAGTTTTTTCGCAAAGTTATTTCGCAATGGAAAGCGTTGCAGGCAGGCCCTCTCCGGGGTTTTTTCGCTTAATTCGCTTTTTTCGCAAGGGAGTGCTTTAAGGCATAGACAAGGATTCATATCCCATTCACGGGAGAAGAAATATATGGGGTTTTATTCTGGAACCGGGACTAAAACCGGGACCACTTTTCATGGATGTTAAAAAAGTGGTGAGCCGCCTGGGCTTCGATCCCAGCACACTCGCCTTAAAAG
>JAPTWQ010000054.1:0-12874 GCA_028064945.1 Nitrospiraceae bacterium
AACATGAGGAGGACGAATGACCTGAGTCGGGATCGAAGGAGGAAATCTTAAAAAAATCCCCTCGAAAAACCGACACAGGGGTGCGACCTTCTTCCTATCTCGGAATTCGGGCAGCGATTCAAAATTGACCCCCGGACAAAGGCTATGTAAAATAGGAAGATAAACAGTTTTAAAAAGCGAGGGGATCATGCTGCAAAACGACCTTCCGATGGGGCTGACATTCGATGACGTCATTCTTGTCCCCCAGTTTTCCGACTTTCTCCCAGCTGAAACCGATACCGGAATCGATCTTTTCCCTGGAATCCGCCTGAATATTCCGGTCCTTTCGGCTGCCATGGACACGGTCACTGAAGCTCGTCTGGCGATTGCCCTCGCGCGAGAGGGCGGAATAGGGGTCATCCACCGGGCTCTTTCTCCGGAGGATCAGGCCCACGAAGTCGACAAGGTAAAGAAGTCGGAGTCGGGAATGATCACCGATCCGATCACCATCGGACCGGACGAGACGATCGGGAAAGCCCTCGATCTCATGCAGACCTTCCGCATTTCGGGCATTCCTGTCGTCCGCAACCGGACGCTTGTGGGGATCGTCACCAACCGCGACCTTCGCTTCGAGACCGTCCTTACCCGAAAAGTCTCGGAAGTCATGACCTCGAAGAACCTGATCACAGCTCCCGTGGGAACGACCCTGGATGCGGCAAAAAAACTGTTTCAGGAATTTCATATCGAAAAACTTCCTGTTGTCAACGAAAAGAACGAACTTGACGGCCTCATCACCATCAAGGACATCGAGAAAAAGATCAAGTATCCGAACTCCGCCAAGGACGTCCGGGGACGTCTGGTTGTCGCCGCGGCCATCGGGGTCGGAGAGGCCGCTCTCGAGCGGGCCCGTCACCTTGCCCGCGCCCAGGTCGACATGCTTGTAATCGACACGGCCCATGGCCATTCTGCCGGCGTGATCGACATGATCCGGACGATCCGGAAAACCTGGCCACAGATCCCCGTCATGGCGGGAAACATCGCCACGAAGGAAGGGGCGCGCTCTCTGATCGAGGCGGGTACCAATCTGCTGAAGGTGGGGGTCGGCCCAGGATCGATCTGTACGACGCGCATCGTGGCCGGAGCGGGAGTTCCCCAGCTGACAGCCATCTCCGATGTCTATCAGGTGGCCCGCGAGGCGGGCATTCCAGTCATCGCGGACGGAGGGATCAAGTATTCCGGGGATCTCGTCAAGGCACTGGCGGCCGGTGCCTCTGCCGTCATGCTTGGCTCCCTTTTTGCCGGGACGGAGGAATCTCCTGGAGAAACAATCCTTTTCCAGGGTCGCTCCTATAAAACCTACCGGGGCATGGGATCCATCGGGGCGATGGAGCGAGGTGGGGGGGATCGATACAACCAGCCTTCAGGATCAAAGAAGTGGGTTCCCGAAGGGATCGAGGGACGGGTTCCCCACAAGGGTCGCCTTTCCGAACTCATTTATCAGCTTTCAGGAGGACTCCGCTCAGGAATGGGATATTGCGGCTGCAGAACGATCCGCGAACTCCAGGAAAAGTCCAGATTCGTGAGGATTTCTCCGGCAGGCCTTCGGGAAAGCCATGTCCACGACGTGATCATCACGAAGGAAGCGCCAAATTATCGCCGGGAATGGGACGAATCCTAACCAGACTCTTCTACGACCCTCTTGAGAAAGAATGCCTGACTTGACTATTTCTCCTGTCCTGATCCTCGACTTCGGGTCCCAGTTGACACAGAACATCGCCCGTCGAATCCGGGAGATGGAGATCTATTCAGAAATTCTTCCCGCCACACTTCCGACCCAGGATATACGGGATCGGAACCCCCTGGCGCTCATTCTGTCGGGTGGACCCTCCTCCGTTTACGAGAAAGGCGCACCGACCCTCGACCCGTCTCTCCTCGAGATGGGGATCCCCGTTCTCGGCATCTGCTACGGGATGCAGATTATTGCCCACGTTACCGGTGGTAATGTCGAAAGAGCCAAAGTTCGCGAATACGGGGTCCATCTTTTTTCTCCTTCGCCGAAGGCTACGACCCTATGGGACGCCTTTCGACCTGCCTCACCCGTTCTCATGAGCCATGGAGACTGGATACAGGATCTACCGAAAGGGTTTAACGTTTCGGGAAGCACCGAGACAACCCCGATCGCCGCCATGGAAGATCCCGCAAAAAAAATCTACGGGGTCCAGTTTCATCCGGAAGTGACCCAGACCGCCGCTGGAGTAGACTTTTTGCGCCATTTTCTGCGGGATGTCTGCCGAATCGCCCCAAACTGGACGATTCGGGGCTATCTCGATCGCCATATCGAGGAGATTCGGGAGACCGTCAAGAAGGATCATCTTGTGTGCGCCCTCTCGGGGGGCATCGACTCCACCGTAACAGCCCTTCTCTGCCACCGTGCCCTGGGAGAGCGCTTTCATGCCATCTTCGTAGACAACGGCCTTCTAAGGCAGGGAGAGCTGGACACGCTCCAAACCGATCTGGCCACTCTGAACATTCCCCTCGATGTTGTTGAAGCGGAGAACATTTTTCTTACCCGTCTCAAGGGGGTCTCCGATCCGGAAAAGAAAAGAAAAATTATCGGAAAGACCTTCATCGACGTCTTCAGCCGGGAGGCCCGGAAAAGAGGCACCATTCGATATCTGGCGCAAGGGACCCTTTACCCCGATGTCATCGAAAGCGTTTCCTCCTTCGGGGGTCCGTCGACGGTCATCAAATCCCACCATAACGTGGGGGGACTTCCCTCCCGGATGCCCTTCAAACTGGTTGAACCTCTCCGAGAGCTGTTCAAGGATGAAGTTCGACGACTGGGGAGAGAACTTGGGCTGTCCGACCGGTTTGTCAATCGGCAGCCTTTTCCTGGCCCGGGCTTGGCCATCCGTATTCTGGGTTCCATCACTCCGGAGAGACTCTCCATCATCAGAAAAGCCGATGCCGTCGTCCGTGACGAAATCGAAAAATCCCCCTTCAAATCGGACCTCTGGCAATATTTCGCCGTCCTTCTTCCCGTCAAATCCGTCGGAGTCATGGGGGATGCCCGGACCTATGAAAATGTCGTGGCCATAAGATCGGTCCGCTCAGTCGACGGAATGACCGCCGATGTCCACTATCTGTCCCCCGAACTGCTGGGCCAAATGTCCCACCGCATCATCGCCTCGGTGGAGGGAGTCAACCGCGTCGTTTTCGATATTTCTCCCAAACCTCCCGCCACCATTGAGTGGGAATAAAGGACCATACATGAAATCCCATCGTCCATCTGTCCCGCCCGAACCTGGAGACGGATTCCCCCCGTCTTCTCCCGAAAAAACCGGTCCGGAGACAGGTTCCGTCCGGCTTCACAAACTTCTTGCCCACAGGGGGGTCGCTTCCCGAAGAAAGGCTGAACAGCTGATCGCCTCGGGACTGGTGTCGGTGAACGGGCAGACCGTGATCGAACCAGGCACCCGGGTCAACCCTCTAGCCGATACCGTTCTCGTTGAAGGAAAGCCGCTTCGCAGGGAGTCGGACCCATTCCTTTTCCTCTTCTACAAACCTCGGGGAGTCGTTTCCACCCTTCACGATCCGGAAGGCCGACCGACCCTTCGGGAGTTTTTTCCCAATATTGAGCCCCTCCTCCATGTTGGCCGCCTTGATTTCCAAACCGAGGGCGCCCTTCTTCTGACCAACAACGGAGACCTCTCACAGAGAATTCTCCATCCGCGGTATGCCATTCCCCGGACTTATCTGGTGAAGATCCAGGGGGGAATTTCTCCCGCCCACATGGAACGAATCGCTCGGGGGGACATCCGGCTTGACGGCAGAGCCGTGATTCCTCTGGAATTCGTTCCCGAACGGGACACCGACTCCAACGCCTGGTATCGAATCACGCTGACAGAGGGAAGAAATCGTGAAGTCCGCCGCCTTTTTGAAACCCTCAACTATTTTGTCCTGAAACTGGTTCGAACGGCATTTGGTCCTCTGACTCTGGCAGGACTTGATCCGGGAGAGTATCGAACGGTGACAGCCGCGGAGATACGAGCCCTTCTCGCAGGAGAAACACCCACTCATATTCCCCGAACCATCGACTCGCGCCATCGGGACTCAGACACACAATCTCCCCGCACCCGACTGCGTCCGGCAAGGTCCCGGGAGTCGTTTGAAACGCCTCCCTCACGAAGAGGCTCTTCGGAAGAGGAAGGATCCACCACGGACCGCTCCAGCCGAAGGTCCTCATCCTTTCCAAGATCCTCTCGGAACACGGAGAGAGGAAGGCCCGGAAAACCCTTTTCCGGGGAGAGACCTTCGCCTCAGGACCGCTCCAACCGTCCCTCCCGAACCTTCCGGGATGAGGAAGGCTCCCGCTCCGGCCGGAGATCTGGCTCCTCCCCGGGACCCTCCCGGAACACGGAAAGGCCCGGAAAACTCTTTTCCGGGGAGAGACCTTCGCCTCAGGACCGCTCCAACCGTCCCTCCCGAACCTTCCGGAATTCGGGTGCGCCAAGTCGGGGGGAAGATCGCCCTTTCACAAAAGGGAAGAAAGAGGAAGACTCCCGGCCTCAAAAACAGGAGAACAAATTTTCGAATTTCAGGAACCGAAAGTCTGCTCCCAAGGGACGGGGAGGAAAATCCAATCCGTCACGTCCTAAAAAAGCCTGACAGGGGAACCACATGTTACCTTACTTACCCAGTGACGATCCCGGACACAAGGAAGTTCTCCAAAAACTGCGATCTCCCAGGGAGCGACTGGGAGGTTATGCCATCCTTCCACGTCTGATCGACAAGGTTCGTCTGAGAGCTGCTGGTCTCCTTCCTCCCGAATATCGGTCCAACCTGCTTCGATTGCCCGATCCCGGCAAAGGCTTTTTCCCCCTGGACGGACGATTCCTCGAGTTTACCGGTCTGGATCCCGCAGAGCTCGAACAGGCGATTCTTTCGGCTCAAAGCGATGAAGCCGTATTGGCCTGGGTCGCCGCGCATTCAAAACCTCATTCTTCTCTCGAAAGAGAGGAATGGTCTCTCTCATTCGACAAAATTCCTCCTGACGAGAAGAGAACGGAGCATCGAAGAAAAACCTATCCATCCCTTGCTCATCGGCAGGATATCGGAACACTGTCCCCATTCGACCTGATTGACATCGACGAGGGTCGCCAACTCCCCTGAACCGTCTCTCCATGGCTTCAATTTTTGTGCCGGTTTGCTAAAATGCTCCTGTGCCAGAGCATGGCCAGCCAAAGGATTTTCTGAATCTCATTTGAGAGGACACCGATGTATCGTTCCCACTTCATTTCCGATCTTTTCAGTTTCGCTCCGGGTTCTGCCGTCACGGTCGCGGGCTGGGTCCACACGGTGCGTGACCACGGGGGGCTCCTTTTTATTGAGCTCCGCGATCGTTCCGGCCGGATGCAATGCGTGATCGATGCCAAGGAGCACCCGGTCATGGAGACAATGGCAAAGACCCTCAGAGACGAATGGGTGATCTCCGTCCATGGAACCCTGGCCTCCCGACCCGAAGGAACGATCAATACAGAGATGGCCGGAGGTCATCTTGAGATCCGTGTCTCCACCCTGCGCGTCCTCAATGCGGCCCTCACACCTCCCTTCCCGGTTGGTGATACAGAGGGGGTCTCCGAGAGCCTGCGGCTGTCCCATCGATACCTCGACATCCGCTCCTCCAACCTGATGGAGGCCCTCCGCTTCCGGTCCGAACTCACATCCCTGATAAGAAATCATATGACCTCCCATCACTTCTGGGATATCGAAACGCCGCTTCTCACACGTTCAACACCGGAGGGTGCGCGGGACTTTCTGGTTCCTTCCCGTCTCGAGCGCGGTTCTTTCTATGCCCTCCCCCAATCCCCGCAACTCTTCAAACAACTTCTGATGGTGGGGGGAATCGAACGGTACTTCCAGGTTGCCCGTTGTTTCCGGGACGAGGACTTGCGCGCCGACCGTCAACCTGAGTTCACTCAGGTCGATATCGAAGCGTCTTTTCTGACCCGCGATCAGTTTTTGGGAATCATCGAGGGACTTTTTTGCGAGATTTTCAAGACTTTCAAGAATATCACCCTGTCTCGGCCTTTCATGCGGCTGACACACGCCGAAGCCATGGAAAAGTACGGAAGCGACAAACCGGACCTCCGGTTTGGAATTCCGATCGTCGATATTTCCGCCATAGCCCAGAATACATCTTTCGCCGTCTTCACCCAAACGCTGGGCAACGGGGGCACGGTGCGGGGTATCCGCTTTCCGGGGGGCGCTTCGAAGAGCCGAAAGGATGTGGAGGATCTGACCGCCTGGGTTCAAGGGCAGGGAGCAAAAGGACTCGCATGGATCAAGGTCGAGCAGACAGGGCTGTCGAGCCCCATTCTCAAATTCATTCCGGAGCCCCTCCAGAAAGAAATATCGATAACGATGGAAGCCGAGCCCGGGGATCTGCTTCTCTTCATCGCAGACACCCTTCCCCAGACACTCAAGATCCTGGGTCTTCTCCGAAATCATGTGGCCAGGATAGCCGGACTCATCGACCCTTCGAAGACCGCGCTTCTATGGGTCGTTGATTTTCCCCTCCTTGAATGGAACCCTGACGAAAATCGCTTCGAAGCGGTTCATCATCCATTTACGGCCCCCCATCCGGACGACATGGCGATCCTTGCCGACACTCCGGAACTGACCCGTTCCCTGGCATACGATCTTGTCTACAATGGGACGGAAGTGGGCGGGGGAAGCATCAGAAATCATGAGATCGAACTTCAGAGACGGGTCTTCGACCTGATAGGGATGTCCGAGGAGGAGGCGTCAAGGAGGTTTGGATTTCTTTTGGAAGCCCTGTCCTATGGGGCTCCCCCTCACGGGGGCATGGCCATAGGCCTTGACCGCCTGGCCATGCTTCTTCTCGGGCGGGAATCGATCCGGGATGTGATGGCCTTCCCCAAAACACAGAAGGGAAGCTGTCTTCTCACTCAGGCCCCGGCCCCCGTCGACTCGGCCCAGCTTAAGGAACTTGGAATCCGTTTGGCCTAGGCTTCAGGGCAGAATGTCCTCTATTCCATACTTCATCATCCGGTAGCGAAGCTGCCTGGGCGTAATTCCAAGAGCCCGGGCAGCCCGGGTCTTAACGTATCCATACCTCTTCAAAACCGCCTCGATCTGCTCCTTTTCCAGGCTCGACACAGCCCCGAGGAGTCCTTCCGGGCTTTCCCCACCCGTGGGATTGCTCTCATGAGAATCAGTGGGGCGCCCGGTCCCCCCCTCTCCCTCTGCCGAAATCTCCCGTTCCGGATGTGACGTCTTGGGATAGAGCGTCATCGCCCGGCCCAGGTCCTGGCGCGTGATGGTGGACCCGTGCGCCATCACGACCAGACGCTCCATCATGTTTTCAAGCTCCCGGACATTCCCGGGCCAATCATAATTCACCAGCATGTCCATCGCGCCGGGTTCCACAACCACAGTCCGGTCGTTATCCCGGTTGAAACGGTCCAGAAAATGTTCAACGAGGAGGGGAACATCCTCCTTGCGCTGTCTGAGGGGAGGCAGAAAGAGAGGAACGACATTCAGACGGTAATAGAGATCTTCCCTGAACTGGTTTCGCCGGATCATCTCCTCAAGATTTCGGTTTGTGGCCGCGATGATCCTGACATCCACGGGAATAACCCGGTTCCCGCCGATTCTCTCCACCGAGCGCTCCTGGAGCACGCGAAGGAGTTTGACCTGAACCGCTGGGGTGATTTCGCCAATCTCATCGAGGAAGATCGTTCCAGTGTCCGCGGCCTCGAACTTTCCCGGTCTGGCGATGTGCGCTCCCGTGAAGGCGCCTTTTTCATGGCCGAACAGCTGGCTTTCGAGAAGGGTCTCGGGAATTGCTGCGCAATTGATCTGGACAAATGGTTTTTTCGCCCGGGGACTCAAAAAGTGGATGGCCTTTGCGATGACTTCCTTTCCGGTTCCGCTCTCTCCCTGGATCAGGACTGTCGCCCGACTGGCCGCAACTTGATAGACCGACTCGGCAATCTGGTTCATCACCTTGGAGCGGCCGATCCATCCATCAATGGCATAGCGATCTTTCAGGGCATGCTCAAGGCGATGCGTCTCGTCGATCAAGCGCTGGTTTTCCTCCGAAAACTTCTGTCGGAGAAGGACCGCCTGAACGATGGTGGAACCGATGATCGACAAAACCCGTTTATCTTCCTCGAGATCCCGCTCCCCCTCGGACATGTCGCAATCCGCCGAAAGAACCCCAAGCTTCATTCCCTGAAAAATGAGAGGAACGGCAATAAATGCCATCTTCTTCCGCCCCACTCCCTTTCGGGCTCCGGTCCTGTTCAGGAAGCGGGGTTCGGCTCCGATATCGGGAACGATGATCGGCAACCCCGTTGAAAGGACTGTTCCAGTGATTCCCTCTCCGATCTTGAAGCGCCCTTTTTTCTTTTCTTCATCAGACATTCCGTAGGCAAGTTCAGTCATGAGCTCGTTCGTGTCACGCTTCAGGAGAAGTATTGCCCCGCGATGCAGATTCAGCTGGCTATCCATGATTCCAAGGATATGGTCGAGAGCCGAATCCAGGTCGGGAGAGCTGGCCAGTTCCCTGCTTATTTCGAAGAAGGCGGTGAGCTCCCGTATGATTTTTTGTTCGTGATTCATGGTCTCCGCCAAAAAAAGGGCCTGAACAGAAATTCTTGTCCAGGCCCTCCGTGTCGCGTCAGGGGGCCGGAATTAAAATGCGGCGACCCCATTGCCGATGGTTGCAATCGAAAATCTAAACATCGAAATAAAGGAAGAACTCGTGCGGATGGGGCCGAAGGCGAACGGCGTCCACCTCGCGCTTGGTCTTCAGGCTGATCCACGTCTCGATCATTTCGGGCGTAAAGACTCCACCCTTCAGCAGGAACTCATGATCCTTCTCGAGGGCCGCGAGGGCTGCATCGAGGCTTCCCGGCATCTGCTTGATCTTCTTCTTTTCCCGATCGGACAGTTCATAGAGGTCCTTGTCGAGAGGAGCCGGAGGTTCGAGCTTTCTCTCGATCCCGTCGAGTCCGGCCATTAGAAGTGCCGAGAAGACGAGATAGGGGTTGCTGCTGGGATCAGGCGTACGGAACTCGATACGCTTGGCCTTCTCGCTCTTAGAATACATCGGGATTCGAACGCAGGCCGAACGATTCCGCTTTGAATACATGAGATTGATCGGAGCCTCGTATCCCGGAACGAGTCTGCGATAAGAGTTGGTGGTCGGGGCGATAAATGCCAGAAGCGCAGGAGCGTGGTGGATCAAACCACCGATGTAGTGGCGGCAGAGCTCCGAAATATCGCCATATCCACCCTTCTGATAGAAGAGGTTCTTGCCGGCCTTCCAGAGGCTCTGGTGGACATGCATTCCGGATCCGTTGTCCTGAAAGAGCGGCTTTGGCATGAAGGTCGCAGTCTTCCCGTATTTGAAGGCAGTGTTTTTCACCACATATTTGTACTTCATGACATTGTCTGCCATCTTGGTGAGAGTGTCGAAACGCATGGCGATTTCGCACTGGCCGGCGGTGGAGACCTCATGATGATGCGCGTCGCACCGGATGCCGACCTGCTCCATGGTCAGAACCATTTCGCTCCGAAGGTCCTGGAGGGAATCCGTGGGGGGCACAGGGAAATACCCTTCCTTGTGTCGAACCTTGTATCCAAGGTTCGGCTCTTCCTCCCGGCCCGTATTCCATGTTCCCTCGATCGAATCGACGGAATGATGAGAAAAATTCGATCCGGAACCATAACGGACATCGTCGAAAACAAAAAATTCGCATTCAGGTCCCCAATAGGAGATGTCTGCGACTTTCTTGAGATAATTTTCCGCCCGCTGGGCGATATAGCGAGGATCCTTGGCATAAGACTCTCCGGAGATCGGATCTTTGATGTTCGCGATCAGGGAGAGTGTTGGAACCTGAGTGAACGGATCGAGAAAGGCGGACTTGGAATCGGGCAGAAGAAGCATATCGGACTCATTGATGGTCTGGAAACCACGGATACTGGAGCCGTCGAAACCGATACCCTCTTCGAACAGGTCTTCGGTCAGCTGGTGGGCCGTCATGGAATAATGCTGCCAGGTACCAAGCAGGTCGGCGAACTTTATGTCGACGATCTGCACATTGTTCTTTTTCGCATAGTCCAGAACTTCTTTCGGGGTCATTCTTTCATTCTCCTAAAGAATTGTGAGTAAAAGCGTCCATAATCAAAGACGCCGCCGCCCGGAACACAAAAAAAGGGCATCTTCATGACATCTCATGAAGACCCCCTTGTCTTCGCATATCTTTTCCCCTGCCTTGGGATGCCGGATACCTCTCCGCACTCCTCATTGAGAGAAAGATTACACGTTGGACAAAAAAAACGCAATACTTGGAAAAAAATATGGGGATTGCGCTTGTATTCCATAATAATGCAGGCAATATCTGATTCGATTGTCCTCAAATGGATCGGTGCAATACTCCGGCTCTTCGGTTAGAATCTGGAAAGAAGAAGATTGCCATCCAACAAATACCCAAGAGGTTGACGCGTGAAAAAAGTTCAGATCCTTGTCATCGGTGGCGGCTCTGCAGGGCGATATGCGGCGCGCGAAGCTGCACGTCTTGGACGGGAGGTTCTTCTCGCCTCCACACCGCCCTTCGGCGGACTTTGTATCCTGAAGGGATGCATGCCCTCCAAAGCCCTTCTCAGGTCAGCCCACGAACTTCATGCCGCCAGGACAGAACTCGCGCTCCTTGGCATCGATCATGCCGGAACCTTTTCTTATGATCTTCCTGCGATCATACAGATGAAAAACCGGATGATCGCGGAAATGGCCGACTCGGCAAGGGGAAGCGTCGATGGGGTCCGGGGAATCACGCTGGTCGAAGATAGCGTGACCTTCCTTTCGCCCGAATCAGCCCGGATAGGCCATGAAACAGTCCACTTCGAACGTGCCGTGATCGCCACGGGTTCGGTCCCGAAGATCCCGGATATCCCTGGCCTTTCCAGAAAATGGACGATAACCTCCGACGACGTTCTGGAGCTCGAGACTCTTCCGGAATCCGTCATCGTCCTGGGAGCCGGGCCCGTTGGCCTGGAACTGGGTCAATACCTCTCCATGATGGGTGTAAAGGTCACCGTGGTCGAAATTGCCTCACGATGGAACCCGGAGCTGGATATCCGGATCGAAGAGGGTTATCTGGCCTCATTGGCAAAGAGAGGAATGGTCGTCCACCTGGGATTTCGATCGGAACGTTTTGATGAATCGGGGAACAGGCCTGTCCTTCACGGCAGGATCGGAGACAAGCCTCTCACACTGGAGGCCGAGAGCATCCTGTGCGCCACTGGCCGCCGGCCGGATCTCGACGGCCTCGATCCCCTGGCCGCCGATGTCCATCTTTCTCACCACAGGGCCATCCATGTGGATCCTTGGCTCCGGACCTCCAACCCGAGAATTTTCGCGGCGGGCGATGTGACAGGGGCGTTGCCTGTCCTGAATCTTGCCACGTATCACGGTGAGGTCGCCGGCTTCAACGCCGCCTCGGCCGTTCCCAAAAAAGTCGAGGACCGGCCCGTGCCAACCGCTATCTTTTCCGACCCGGAATTTGCCCGGGTTGGTCTGACCGAAGTTCAGGCCCACGCCCTGCACATTCCGACCATCACCGGATATCTCCCCTTTTCAGAACTGGGGAAAGCGATTGTCAATCGGCAGACGGACGGTGCCCTGAAAATCGTGGCCCATGAAAAAACGCGGGAAATTCTCGGAGCCGAAATGTACGGTACCGGAGCCTCCGATCTGATTCATCTGATCACCGTGGCCCTCGGATTCTCGGCGACGATTGACCAGTACCAAAGAATCCTGCACATTCACCCGACGATGGCTGAGATCGTCAAATATGTTGTGGAAGAAATGACCGAATCCTTCTGATTCGGTCATTTGAAAGGCCTTCACTCCCTGGTTTCCATCCGTTTCGGCTTCTTCTTTCCAAATTTCAAAGATCCGGACAAGCGGCTTTCAGAACCGCCGGAGGTGGAAGATTTTCTTTTGAATATTCCTGTGTTAGCCTTGGCAGGTAAAGAGCTTCGCCTATCGGCCACTTCCTTCTTCGTTAACCCACCGGCGGAGAACCAGGAACAGATGATGCCTGATAATTCCGCAATTCCATGCAGGATTCTACTGATTCGTCCGACCATCATATCGGGGGACAAGTGGGATGCCATTGTTCAGACCCTGATGCAGTTGTCCGACCGCCAGGTAGTCCTGACCGGAATCGTGGATCCCGCTCCGTCACCCGACATCCTGATCGTGGCGGAGATGGACGGAATTCCGATCGCTCCTCGTTTTACAGACATTGCACCTGGCAGCTTCACCCATATCGCGATGGAGGATGGGCTACCGGACATTCTCTCTTCCTCCGGAATTCCCTGGCCGCGGGTTTCATTCACAGTCATCGCGCTCCTTGCTGAACAGGTCGCATCAAAAAACCAGTTCATGGCCATCTTCAACCGCTACAGGGCCTTCGCGCAGAGTCTGACAAACCTGATCCCCCTGGACAAGGCGCTCCCTTACGAGTCCCTGATATGCCAGTCTCTAAGGACCCTCCTTTCTGCCTCCGCAGTGGCCTATTGCGAATCCCGGGTCAGAACCCGATCGATGACCATCCGCACTTCCGATCCGAAAAATTTGTTCAAGGAGGACGACTCCTTCCCCCTGACCGAGTCCTTGAAGGCCATACTTACAGCCAAAACAGGATATTTCGACGATCTCGATCCTGAAAAAACCGGTATTCTCCATCTTCCACAGACGGCATCCAACAGAGTCGTCGTTTTCAGGCTCATTCAGGGATCGTCATCAACCATCCCTTTTCTTTTGATTTTCCCTCCCCCCTTCCCCCCCCAATAACCC
>JAPTWQ010000054.1:12884-33877 GCA_028064945.1 Nitrospiraceae bacterium
TTGTTCAAGGAGGACGACTCCTTCCCCCCCAATAACCCGATCCCTGAATTCGAATTTCAAAATGCCCTGGAACTTTCAGCACCGGTCCTCCAGACCAGCCACGCCCTTTTCGCCCATCGACTGATCCTGAAGAGAAAGGCAGAGCACGACTCTCTCACGAAGATCCTGAACCGTGACTCACTGGACTCCTTTCTCACCTTTACCTTCCAGAACGCCCGGGCAAACCAGGAGCCCCTGTCGCTTCTCATGCTGGACATCGACCACTTCAAACAGGTCAACGATACCTATGGTCATGGAGTCGGCGATTCGGTCCTGATCGATGTCACGGGAGCGATCGGAAAAACACTGCGATCAGGAGACGGATTTGGACGGTATGGGGGCGAAGAGTTCGTTGTCATTCTTCCCGGCCTCGAAAAGACGCGCGCTGTCCAGATTGCGGAAAGGATCCGGAACTCCGTCAGGAAGTTGATCCATCCGATTGCAGGCAAGATCACATTGAGCATAGGGATCGCATCATTCCCGGAGGACGTTTCACGGGAATCAGAGCTCATTCCCCTTGCCGACCGAATGATGTACGAAGCGAAACACAAAGGCCGGGACAGGGTTCACGCTCTCTAGATTTTTCAGGGCCCCGGACAGCCATCCTGTCTTCGCATTTCAAATTGCTTGTAAGAAAGACTGTACCGGAGAATGTTCCGGATATAATTTTCGTGAGCAAGGCCTGTCCGACCCGAGTATCGGCCAAGCATCTGCACCACATCTCCCCCGGACAACTTCAGGTCATAGGCCAGAATATCTGCAGCCATCTGGGCATTCACTTCGACCTCCATGATGTCTGTCCTCCGTATCGGCCGATTGCTTCCACCTTTCCGTTTTGCGAAATACTTTTTCCAAAAAGGATAATGAATCTGGAAAAGTCCGTAGTCCCGGGAAGCCGCGTTGATCGCCAAGGGATTGAAGGAGGACTCTTCCTGAGCCAGCGCCACAAGAATATAGAGAGGGAGACGGGATTGCCGGGAAGCGGACAGGATGGCTCTCCCGATCCGCAATGCATCTGGAAAACCTTGGTGTGGACGACTGTTACGCTCTACGTATCCGACAAGGGAGAACAGGGGGGAGCAGAGGGGTTCGGGGATCGCTCCTGCATCGTTAAACGGATAGAGGAAGAAGACGGTCAGGAAAGAAACAAAAAAAACGAGGCCCCGGCTTTTGACAGGGCCTCGAGACAAAGATTTCAGCCGAATTTTTACGATCAGACGGAGAAGGAACTTCCGCATCCGCAGGAAGACTTGGCATTGGGGTTCTTGATGGCAAACCCGGACCCGTAGAGGTTTTCGACATAATCCACCGTTGCACCGGCCAGAAGAGGATAACTTTGGGCATCGATGAAGAGCTTCACCCCCGATTCTTCGACAATCTGATCCATTTCGCCCGGAGCTTCCTCGAAGGACATGCCGTACTGGAACCCATGACATCCCCCTCCGGAGACATAGACACGAAGACCGTATCCTTCCTTGTTCTCGGACTTGAGATACTCGTTCACCTTTTCGACAGCTTTTTCGCTCATGGTAATCATTGTTTCGTTCCTCCTGGATATAACGATATGAACAACGGGGAACTTCCCCGATGAATGCGCCCGGCAGGAGTTTCCTTTCCTGCCGGATTCGAGCAATTCTTTATTAGTGGTACGCCATTATTTTTCTGTTGCGGCTTACAATTGGTGAAGGCCGATTCATTCTGTTGGACAGAATGACGGAGTCCACAATCTCTCCGCAAAGGAGGCAGCGCCACCCGCGAAAGTTCAAATAACCCGAATCATCCTTGATGTCACTGAACTCTTCCTCAATCATTTTTCCGTGACAACGCTGGCAATCCATTTTACTCCTCCTTCGTCCCGGGATGTGGTCGATCCCTGCGACATGCCATAGAGAGAAGCAAGATGGATGCCAAATTAAACCTTAACAATTATATCTTGTTGTATCAAAAGAAAAATCAGAAAAACTCGCCTATCGGGGAGCGTGGCTTTTTATTGAATTATTTTATCAGGTGTTCCATTTCGACACAATAAAAATTATATTTTTCATTTTGAAACACATTTATAATCCTACGAGAAAATGGGACAGCTGAGGCCCGAAGAAAAAAATTCCAAACACAAAAAAAGCCGGAATAAGGACGACAAGAACAAAAAGGACGAGGGTTAAGATTTTTTTTGCATTCAAAAGAAAAAACCCTCCGCGCAGACATCATTCTCCATAGGTGATGTTGCAGACCTCGTATTCGATTTCACCTGCCGGAACACGGATCAAAACCGATTCTCCAACCTTTTTGCCGACCAGCGCCTTGCCGACTGGAGAGGCAACCGAGATTCTTCCCCTCTTAAGGTCAACCTCTTCCTGTCCCACGATGGTATAGACTTTTTCTTCCCCCGTCGTTCCGTTCTTTATGGCAACAGTGGCACCAAAGGTGACCCTTTCGCGATCCTGGTGCGCCGGGGAGACGACAATGGCTGAAGAAAGCTTGGCTTCGAGCTCTTTGATCCGGCCTTCAATAAACGACTGCTTTTCCTTGGCCGCATGGTATTCGGCGTTTTCCGAAAGGTCACCGTGCGCTCTCGCTTCGGCGATATCCTGAATGTTTTTTGCACGCTCCACTTTCTTCAGTCGGTCCAGTTCCTCCTGGAGACGGGCGTAACCTTCCCGTGTCATGGGCGTTTGATTCATCAAGAACCCTCCTTCCCTTTCTTGTAATACATCCGATTCACGTTCTCCTCTTCTTTGAGCTTAGCCAAAGTTCGGTTGGAGCTCAAGACTTTTCTGGCATAAGAATCGAACGATGAAGCTCCTGGAGAGAGCGCAGGGAGTCGGGAGTCCCCTTTGTCTGAAGTGCGATCACGAGGGCTTTTGCCCCTTCGATGGTGGTGTAATATGGAATGTTTCGAAGGAGCGTCTCCTGCCGGATGGAGAGGGAATCCTTCTGTGCCTGCTTTCCTGAAACGGTATTGATGACCAGTTGGACTTTGCCATCCTTGATGAGGTCAACGATATGGGGACGTCCTTCTTTCACCTTGTTCACCCTCTGAGTCCGGATACCCTCTCCCTCAAGGCGACCCGCTGTCCCTGACGTCGCGACAAGATCGAATCCCAGCGCCGCCAGATCGCGAGAAACTCTCACAACCTCATCCTTGTCCCTGTCGCTCACGCTCACAAAAACGGTGCCATTGACAGGAAGGTCCATTCCCGATGCTATCTGAGCATCCCTGAATGCGCCTCCAAAATCACGGGAAATTCCCATCACCTCACCCGTTGACTTCATCTCGGGGCTCAATAGGGTATCCGCACCCTTGAATCGTCTGAAGGGAAAGACCGCTTCCTTCACCGAAGTGTACTGCAGGACGGGAATCTTTTTTCCAGACAGCCCCAACCCCGCGAGCGTTTCACCCATCATGAGGCGCATGGCGGTCTTCGGCAGGGAAAAGCCGATCGCCTTGGACGTGAATGGAACCGTTCTCGAAGCCCTTGGATTGACTTCAAGAATATAGACTGTTTCATTTTGGACAGCAAACTGGATGTTCATGAGACCAGTGACCCCAAGGGCCTCCCCAAGAATTTTCGTTTGCCGGATGATCTCTTCCTGAACGCTGGCTGAAAGGGTCTTCGGCGGAATGAAACAGGCCGAATCACCCGAATGGATCCCTGCCTGTTCGATATGTTCCAGAATTCCCCCGATGGCTATTTCCCTCCCGTCTCCGATCGCATCCACATCGACTTCTGTGGCATCCGAAAAAAAGGAGTCGATCAGGAGTGGAAAGCGAAAATCGATGGTGGCGATCCGCTTTTTATAATCGCTCCAGTCTTTTTCGTCATAGAGAATTTCCATGGCCTCCCCTCCGAGAACATAGGAAGGACGAACCAGAACTGGGAATCCGATTCTCCGGATCTCCGCAATTCCATCATCGAGATCTGAAACCAGACCGCTCCGGGGCTGCAAAAGTCCGAGACGATCTATCAGGTCCCGGAAGCGTTCCCTGTTTTCAGCAAGATCGGTCATCTCGCAAGAGGTCCCGAGGATGGGAACGCCCGCGTCATGGAGCCCCTTCATCAATTTTAGAGGGGTCTGCCCGCCGAACTGAACGACGACTCCCCTGGGACGTTCCCTGTCGACGACCGCAAGGACATCTTCCAAGGTCAGGGGTTCGAAGAAAAGACGATTCGAGACATTAAAATCGGTCGAAACAGTCTCGGGGTTGCAGTTCATCATCACGGCGTCGTAACCCATGTCACGCAGGGCCATCACGCCATGGACGCAACAATAGTCGAATTCAACCCCCTGTCCGATGCGGTTCGGACCCGATCCCAGGATGAGAACTGACTCTTTCCCCCCTTCTGCCTTTTTCCATTCAGGAGCCCCCTGGTAGGTTCCATAAAGATAAGGCGTTCTGGCAGAAAACTCTCCGGCACAGGTATCGACCGTCCGAAACCGCGTCTCGACGCCACGGCGGAGACGCATTTCGCGAATCTCTTCCTCTTTCGAGCCGAGAAGGCGGGAAAGCGCCCTGTCGGAAAATCCGTTTTCCTTGACCCGTCGAAGAAGTTCGTCGGGGAAGAGGGCAAGCGGCTCCCCTCTGAAGACAGAAACCTCCCGCTCAAGCTCGAGAATCTCTCCGATTTCCCGGAGAAACCATCGGTCGTAACCCGTCCAGACAGCCACCATCTCTTCGGGAATCCCCCGGCGAAGGGCCTCGGCGATCTGATGGATCCTGCGGTCTGAAGAGATCTTCAGGATTCTGCCGATTTCCTCAGGGTCATCCGGGAGAAGCTCCGGCATCAGATGGTCCGTTCCATTCTCGAGGGACCGAAGGGCCTTCAGAAGCGCCTCCCGAAAATTGTGTCCGATCCCCATGGCCTCTCCCACCGACTGCATCTGGGGGCCAAGGACGCGTTCGGACTGTGGGAATTTTTCAAAATGAAAGCGGGGAACCTTGACGACGACATAGTCGAGGGACGGTTCGAAAGAAGCAGGAGTTGTTCCGGTGATCTCATTGCCGATTTCGTCGAGTGTGTATCCGATGGCGACGCGCGTGGCCACGCGGGCGATCGGGAATCCGGTGGCCTTTGATGCCAGGGCCGAACTCCTGGATACGCGCGGATTCATCTCGATCACGACGAAGCGGCCATCCACCGGGTTAACCGCAAACTGGACATTCGATCCTCCGGTCTCGACTCCGACCTCCCTCAGAATGGCGATCGCGGCGTCGCGAAGCTCCTGATACTCCCTGTCCGTCAGCGTCATCGAAGGAGCGACAGTGATGCTGTCTCCCGTATGGACACCCATCGGATCGACATTTTCGATGGAGCAGACGATGATCGCGTTGTCCCTGGCATCCCGCACGACCTCGAGCTCGAACTCTTTCCAGCCTAGGAGCGATTCCTCCACAAGAATCTCCCCGATCGGACTCTGCTCGATTCCGAAAAGAACAGCCCGGGAAAACTCGTCGCGATTATAGACCACCGACTGCCCCGTCCCTCCCAGAGTGAAAGAGGGACGGATAAGGACCGGGAAAGAAAGCTCGGCAAGAGCATCCTGCGCTTCTGCCAGAGTCCTGACGATGAAGCTTTTGGGAACTGACAGGCCGATCCTGGCCATGGCCTCCTTGAACTTGCCCCGGTCCTCCGCCATTTCTATCGTCTCGACGGAAGTTCCAAGCAGTTCGATTCCCAGGGATTCCAGAATTCCGTCCTTCGCCAGCGCGACTGCCAGATTGAGGGCTGTTTGCCCACCCATGGTCGGAAGTATCGCATCAGGACGCTCCCGGCGCAGGACCTCCGATACCTTTTCCACCGTCAGTGGAACCATGTAGATGGCGTCGGAGAGATCCGGATCGGTCATGATCGTTGCCGGATTCGAATTGACCAGGGAGACACGGTACCCCTCCTCCTTCAAAACCTTGAGAGCCTGCGTTCCCGAGTAGTCGAATTCCCCGGCCTGACCGATCACGATCGGACCGCTTCCGACTATCAGAATGTGGTGAAGATCTTCTCTTCTTGGCACAATGTCTCCTGATCTGTTGATTCGGACAGGTTGTCCCCGTCCCCTCCATATTCCTGCACATATCCCTCAAGAAGATCCTCCGAAAACAGTATGTCGAGTCCTTCTCGATATTCCTGAGGGGTGATTTTCCTTGACAGCGGGCCCCCTCTAGAAGCCCTGTGGGCCGGGAAATACTGAGCCATCAGTGAAATCGCCGTACCTGAACCCAGACTTTCCCGGATGAAACGGGCCGTTTCGGGCAATCCCGAAACTCCCTCCGGAAGGAGCAGATGGCGGATAAGCAACCCCTTTTTGGCCATTCCATCCCCGTCGAGCTGAAGGGGGCCAACCTGTTGCGCCATGAGACGAACGGCCTCGCGGTTGATCCTTGTGTATGAAGGAGCCTTTGAATAGCGAAAGGCCGCCCGGTCGTCGGAGTACTTCATGTCCGGAAGATAGACGTCGACCAGTCCTTCCAGTAGCGCGATCATGGGAAGGGCGTCATACCCGTTCGAGTTATACACGACCGGAATGGTGAGCCCTTCCTGGCGGGCAAGGACAAGAGAGTGAACGATCTGGGGAACGACATGTCCCGGAGTCACCAAATTGATATTATGGGCTCCCCGACCCTGAAGCGAAAGAAAGATGTCCCTTAGTTCTTCTGGAGTGATCTCCCGGCCGTAGCCGTAAGCGCTCAAGGGGAAGTTCTGGCAAAAATCGCACGCCAGGTTGCAGAAGGCGAAAAAAACGGTTCCGGAACCGCGGCGGCCCGACAGACAGGGTTCCTCTCCGAAATGGAGATTTGCGGCGGAAAGACGGGCGAGAGCTCCAGTCCGGCAGGTTCCGGTTTCCCCCTCCAGCCTGTTCACGCCGCAATGACGGGGACAGACACGACAGGATCGGAGTGCTTCATAGCCTTCCGCCACGCGAAGGCGATCCCGATCATCCTGGATTGCAGACAGATCCGGGATTTCCACAGTACTCACGGGTTCTTCCCCCCCATCATGCTGACAAAGGAGCCGAAAACATTCCGTGCATCATGGGGGCCCGGGGCGGCTTCCGGATGGAACTGGACTGAATAAATGCGGCTCTCCCGGAACCATAGACCTTCCAGAGAACGGTCATAAAGGCTTTCGAAGGTCTTTGTAGCGCCCGAGGGAAGGGATTCCGAGTCGACGGCATAGTTGTGGTTCTGGGAAGTGATCAGGACCTTTCCCGTCAGTCGGTCGAGAACGGGATGGTTGACTCCGTGATGGCCGAAGGGAAGCTTGTAGGTTTTTCCTCCAACCGCCCTGGCCAGCAGCTGGTGCCCGAGACAGATTCCAAACAGCGGGAGACGTCCGACCAGACCCCGGATCTCTGCGACGATGTCATCGAGGACAGCCGGATCCCCCGGTCCATTGGATAGGACGACTCCATCCGGGCGATCCTCCAGGATTTGTCGGGCCTTTGTATCAGGCGGGACCACCGTGACCTCGACTCCCTGATCGAGAAGATTCCGGACAATCGCTTCCTTGGCTCCATAATCTACAAGGATTGCCCGGAAGAGGGTTGGTCCCGAAGGTTGCAGGGTCCGGGAGAGGCTCGAGGAAACCCTCCGGACATAATCTATTTCCGAGATGGAGGGAACCGTGCGGGCCGCGTTGACCAACTCGTCGGGGCTCCGGTCATCGGTCGTCAGTATTCCCCGGAGGCTCCCTCTTTCCCGGATCCTCAGTGTCAGAAGCCGGGTGTCTATTCCGGAGGCAGCCACCACCCCTTCTTCCCGGAAATAATCCGTAAGAGACAATTTCGCCCTGTGATTCGAAGGAAAAGATTTGATTTCCCTTGCAACAATGCCCGCGAGATGGACTTTCCTCGATTCGGCATCCTCCCGGGTGATACCTGTGTTCCCGATCATCGGGGCGGTCATGACCACAATTTGTCCGGCATAGGAGGGATCGGTCAGAACCTCTTCGTAGCCGCACATGGCCGTGTTGAAGACGAACTCCCCCGAAACCGTCCCAGAAACTCCGGCTGAACGTCCGCTCAGTACCGTCCCGTCCTCCATTGCGAGCGTGATTTTTCGAAAACCGTCCCGATCAGCCACGTGTCTCTCCTTCTCCGCTGAAAACAACGCGGCCATCCACAATCGTCCGCAGAACCCTGCCTGTCAGACGCATTCCAGTAAATGGGCTGTTTCTGCTTTTGGAATAATATCCAGATCGACCAGCCTCCCATTCCTCCGAAAGATCGAGAAGAACAAAATCCGCCAATCCCCCCGGAACGAGACTGCCGTGCGGCAGGTTAAACAGAGCCGCCGGCCGGAAGGATAGTCGATAAATCAGCTCCGCGAGTGTCAGGTGACCCTCCCGAACCAGCGCAAGGGACAGCGGAAAGGCTGTTTCGAGGCCGATGATTCCGAATGGAGCCCTGTCGAACTCCTGCTCCTTTTCATGCGGAGCATGGGGGGCATGATCTGTGGCGATCACATCGATCGTCCCGTCCTTCAAACCTTCAATCACGGCAAGACGGTCCATTTCCCGCCGGAGTGGGGGATTCATCTTGGCATGGGTACCGTGACAGCGAACGGCCTCGTCCGTGAGGGAAAAATAATGCGGGCAGGTTTCAGCCGTCACCGAGAGATTCCGCCGCTTGGCTTCCCGCACCATCCGGATTCCGCCAGCCGTCGAAAGGTGTGCGACATGAAGGCGTCCTCCTGAAATCTCGAGAACGGAGAGATCGCGGGCCACGCAAACCTCTTCGGATGCGTTGGGAATGCCCGCCAGTCCAAGATCCGCCGAAACGGACCCTTCATTCATGACTCCCCGTCCGGAAAGCTCCGGATCTTCGCAGTGGTCGATGACGGGACGGTCGAAAAGTCGGGAATACTCGAGAGCGCGACGAAGAATCCGGGAGGTCGACACCGGCTTCCCGTCATCCGAGAATGCAATGCAGCCGGCCTCTGAGAGGCGGCCCATCTCCGTCAGCTGCTCACCTCCCAGCCCGCGCGTCACGGCTCCGATCGGATAGACCCTCGCCAGTCCGACATCCAGGGCCCGCTCGCGGATGGCCCGCGTCACCTCGGAATTGTCATTGACCGGATCGGTGTTGGCCATCACGCAGACTGTGGTAAAGCCTCCCGCCACCGCCGCTTTTGATCCTGTTTCGATGGTCTCCTTATACTCGTACCCAGGTTCCCTGAAATGAGCATGGAGATCGACGAATCCGGGGCAGAGAAGCCCACCGTCCCCGTCGAGTTCCGGGATGGCTCCTGATGGTCTGATGTCTCCAAGGGACTCCACCCTTCCCTGACGAATCAGAACATTCCCGAACCCCGACACTCCTTCCGAAGGATCAAAATAACGGACATTTTTCAAAAATAAACTTCCCGGTTCATGACCCCTCACTCTTTTCCTCCCTTGTCCGGGGTCATCCCCCCGGCCACCACCTCTTCGGATCCCCCACCCATTAAAAGATAGAGGACCGCCATTCGCACGGAGACTCCGAACTCCACCTGGGACAGAATCGCCGAGGAAGCGGTGAACTCCTCACCTCCGGATATTTCCACTCCTCGATTGACAGGTCCCGGATGCATGACAAGCGCTCCGGGAGCCCTCCGTTCAATCAGCGCCGCATTGAGTCCATACAATCGCGCATATTCGGCGACCGAGGGGATAAATCCGCCTGCGGCTCTTTCGAGTTGCAATCGTAGCGCCATGACCACATCGCATCCTTCAATGCCCTCCTCGAGCCTGTGAAAGATCTCCGCTGGCCAGTCTTCGATCCCGCGAGGTAGAAGTGTAGGAGGGGCCACCAATCGAACACGGGCGCCCATCCGGGAGAGAGTCGTGATGTTCGAACGGGCGACGCGGCTATGAAGAATGTCACCGATAATGGCAATCGTCAGACCCTCTATCCGTCCCTTCTTCTTTCTGATGGTAAAAAGGTCAAGGAGAGCTTGGGTCGGGTGCTGATGACATCCGTCTCCCCCGTTGATCACATGGCAGCCGACCCGGGTGGAGACGAATGCAGGAGCTCCGGAAGAAGGATGGCGAATCACGACTCCGTCCGCGCCCAGGGCTTCGATGGTCTGGACAGTGTCGATCAGGCTCTCCCCCTTGGTGACGCTCGATTGAGAGGTTGAGATGTTGATGACATCGGCCGAGAGACGTTTTGCGGCAATTTCAAACGATGAGCGGGTTCGTGTGGAGGATTCATAGAAAAGGTTGACGAGTGTTTTCCCACGGAGGACGGGCACCTTTTTGACGGACTGGTGCCCAATTTCCAGGAAAGATTCCGCAGTATCGAGGATTCCAGTAAGGACTTCCCGGGAGAGATCGGAAACGGAAAGCAGATGCGGACCGAATGCGTGGGTTCCTTGGGAGATGAGCCTATTGATCATGGAATTCTCCGGAGGGAGTCGGACGCGTCAAGTAGACCCCTTCCCTCCCGGGGGTCATCACAACTTCAACTTTTTCGTCCAGGGCCGTCGGAAGATTCTTTCCGACAAAATCCGCCCGTATGGGAAGTTCCCGATGCCCTCTGTCGACGAGGACAGCCAGCATGATACGCGAAGGGCGTCCGAAGTCGATGAGAAAATCCATCGCCGCCCGGACGGTCCGTCCGGTAAAAAGGACATCATCCACCAATAAAATCCTTCGTCCATCGACGGGAACAGGTAGGCGGCTTTGCTTTAAAAAAGGAACATGCCCCCCACGCCCGGACAGGTCGTCGCGATAAAGCGTCACGTCAACCGCACCGACGGGCGGAGCCACTCCTTCGAAAGAAAAGATCAGCTCTCCAAGACGATGGGCCAGAAGGTCGCCCCCTTCAAGAATGCCGACGAGGTAGAGATCCTTCGAGCCCTGATTTCTCTCAAGAATTTCATGGGCCATGCGCCGGAGAATCCGTTCGATGTGGGGCGGATCGAGAAGAACGCGGACCGAGGAGGGAGAAGGTTCCGGGCTCGCCGGAGGCTCATGCGGAGGCACGGAAATCTGACAAAAAAATGGAAATGATGGAAAGTCCCATTTAAAAATCCCCTTTCCAGGCTCGCAGACCCGGATTTAAAGGAGTTTATTGCCTCACCTTATTTTTCGTAGCAAGGATCAAGGCGTTGGAGATGCCCCAGCACTCGCACCTGCGGGAAGCTTAGCACGCGCCTCCTGCTTTTCCTTTAGGCCATTGACGAGGCCCATCTTTTGAAAAGAAGGCTTCACCAGTTTTGTCATATGGGTCGACCCATCGCCATGGACTTCGGGATAGACACAATAATTGGCCAGGATGGTGGCTTGGGTATCTTTGAAAAAATTACCGTAAAACGGACCGCCCGTCAAAATCCCCCCCGCTTTCTGGAGGAATCCACGGAACATGTCAATGTTGCGAGGATAGATTCTTCCATTGTCGATATCGAAGTTCGGCTTGCCTATCACCAGGCTTTCCTTGTCCTGCTCGACGGTCCACAACCACTCACGAACCCCCTGGAGGTTCGTAAAGACCGCAGCCTCCCTCGTCCAAGGATGCTGGTTAATTGGCATGAAGTAAGGATAAAGATTCTTAAGGCCGTTCTCCGCCACAAACATCCGGCGGGACCAGTCCTTCTTCCAGGCTTCATACTCGGCTACGGAAACATCCTTCCGATTCAGCATTCCATCCATCTCCAGGGCGAGCTGGCGATACTGATCATAGAGTGCCGTCAGATTGGCCCTTACAGGAGCCACAGGATAGTTTGGCTTTTCATCGACGACCCAGGCCCCGGCCCTTCCGGGATGGAAAAGCGTTATCAGTCCGAGCGCAAGGAGCAAAGTGTAGAGGAAAAAAACACGAACCTTTTTTTCAGAGGAAAACACAGCACCCCCCCTTTTTTAAGCAGATATCTTTATTTTACCCCATCCTCCGGCTTAGTGCAAAGTAAAGGTCAGAGGTCACGAAAAAAAGGGAGAAGGCGATCATAGGTTTCGCGAAGATCCTCGGGAACGACGCGGGTTTCATGAATCGTAGTCAAAAAATTGGTATCGCCCTCCCATCGTGGAAGGATGTGAACATGAAGATGACCGGCAATTCCAGCCCCGGCAGCCTGTCCGACATTTATTCCAATGTTATAGCCTCCAGGGTGAAAGGCTTCTCCGATGATCCGTTCGCACTCCCTGAGAAGGCCCATCATCTCGCAGAGAGTTTCAATGGAGTAGTCTGCCAATGCCGGGCCATGGGCCTTCGGAACGACCATCAGATGTCCGCTCGTATAAGGATATGCGTTCATGACGACATAGCAATGCAACCCGCAGGAGAGTACAAGGCGATCCCGTGACACACCATTTTCAGGGATCGTGCAGAGGAGACAGCCGCCTCCGGGAGCCGTTCTGGACTCACCCCTGATATAACGCATACGCCATGGCGCAAACAGATGTTCCAAATCAGATCTCCTTGGACTCAGGCAAGGCGCACCGGCTGTCGCCCAACGGGCAACGGGCCGATCCCGGACGAAGCTGTCATTCCCGATAAAAATGAATCGCGCCATCCCGGGGCCTTGTTCCCGCCTTGCGAGGCCCATGAAAAAATGAGACGACGTCCATTGCCGTGAAAAGAAATCGTGACATGCAGGATCGATGAAAAGGAAGTCCTGATGGAGGTCGAAATCTTTTCCCCCCATTCCACGAGCGTCACCCGGTCCTCCGCACCTTCCAGCAAAGCCTCCTCGAGCTCCTCGGTGTATCCTGAAACACGGTCCCAGTCGGCGTGAAGAAAGTCGGCCCTTGCCCCATTCTTCCTGCCTTCGTAATTCTGTAGATAGAGAAAGGTCGGACTAACGATCGTCTCTGATATTCCGAGCCCAAGGGCAAGGCCTTTGGCCAGGGAGGTCTTTCCAGCACCCATAGGGCCTGAAAGCAGAACTAGGCTTCCTGGAGGAACGGTTTTGCCGAGGATCCGACCGACCTCCAACGTGGAGAAGGACTCCGGAAGATCCAGCTCGTCCTCGACATTACTCGATAAGATCATCGCCTGTCACAAGGAGATGAACCAGATCGCCCCGGCCCACGACTCCAACAAGCTTGCCGGCATCGAGCACTGGAAGAATGTCCACCTCCTCTTTCTCGAATAGGGAAACCGCATCCCGAATCGGAGTGTCGGGGATCACCGTCGGAGCCTTCGAATTGTACAGATCCCCTACTGATGTTGCAGAGATACGTTCCATCTCCTTCTTGAGCGAGGAAGGAAGTTCCAGGGGGATCCAGGAATCGAACAGCGTGATGACGGTTGGAATGTGAAGGGGCTTTTCATGACGAATCAGATCATGTTCCCCTACCACACCAAGATATCTGTTTTCCTCATCCACCACCGGGACTCCGCCGATATGGCGAGAAATGAGGATCTCAGCCAGATCCCTCAGGGAAGTTTCCTTTCTTACAGTAAGCACATCAGTGACCATGATTTCCCTGACCAGTTTTGCCAATGCACGCTCCTGATACCGGTTTCACCCATTAAAGCCAGATTTACGAGGTTCTAGCATCGTCCGATCCTGGTCGAAAATCAAGAGGCTTCTCTCCTTCTCTTCCGGGGAGAACCAGCCATATGGAGAAAAGGCCGATCAGGAGCGGTCCCGGAAGAAGGAGGGCCAGCGAGTTCGACAAGCCGAACCGCGAGGCGGCGACTCCGATGACCGTGGCTGAAGGCAAATCTCCGGAAAGATGGGCAACAAAGAGGACTCCTCCCAGAACCGTTCCCCACATGAGTGGCCGGGACTTTCTCAGCAGGGCAATCAGAACGGGAACATTGGTCCCGAAAAGACCGACGCTGGCGAGGAGCAAGCCTAAGAAAAGCATAGTTTTCCCAGAGGATGCGAGTACGACTCCTATCCCTGCGAGAGAAAAGATCTGACTTCCCTGTAGAAGAAGGAAGAGCCCGCGGAAGTTATTCAGAGAAAGACGGTCACAAAGAAGCCCGGACAGAAGAATTCCCACCAGCCCACCCGTGACGAGGGCTATGCCGGTCAAACTACTCGCCGCATTCATTGCAAGATGTTTTTCCCGGGTCAGATAGAGCGAAATCCATACGGCCATTCCCCCCAACACAAAAATGTTGGTCGCCTCGACGATCACGATGGAAACAAGGGACCGGTCGACACGAAAAAGCGCCAGAAACTCTCGTGGGTGAACAGGCGATGCCCTTTTTTCCGGAAAAGGGAAGGCTATCACAAGAAGGATTGCCGCGAGAAGGAATCCAGGCAGGACAGGCAGCATCAGGACATGCCGGAAGGTCGCTGCCGATGCATGGGTTGCTGCCACAAAGCCGGAAGCCCCCCCAAGGGGCATGGCGGAGAGAAAAACAGCAAGCCTCCAGCCTGACCCGCGGTCGGCACCCATGGACTGGGGACCGACGACGAACAAGGCCGCCTCCCCAATTCCGGTCAGCAATCTCCCCAGGAAGAGTCCCGCTGTCCCATTCGCCATGGCACATATCCACATGCCGGCAGAAAATACGAGAACACCGCCCGCCAGAACGCGGCGGGGATGAACACAATCTGAAAGATATCCTGCAAGAGGAGCCGCAACAAGGTAGGACAGGGTAAAGGCGGAACCGAGGGCGCCCACAAGTGGGTCAGAGAGTCGAAAGGCCGGAGCCAGGATAGGAAAAAGTGCAGAGAAAAGCTGTCGGTCAAGATAGTTAAGAAAGTTTGACAGAAAGAGGACAAAAGGAACCAACGCCGGCATTGTTCACGTCCTTGGGAACATCAACAACCAGATGCGCTCAGGCGTCAGCGACAGGCTCCGTTTTTTCATGAACGCCATGAAAAAGCTGTCGGTTCCGAAGAAGATATATCACGATAAGAATATTCAGAATAAAGGCCCCGAGCCTCCACATTGAAAAATGAGAGTGCATGGCATAGACTTCGACTGGAATCAGGGCGGAAATTTCGACAATCGTCATGTATTCCGCCCATCGAAATCGACGATGAAGGCCCCATGCCACCGTGAAGTTCAAAAACCCGTATGCGATTCCCCCGACCGAAATGATCAGGAGCATATTGGGCCCTATCAGGCCCGACTTGCGAAAAATTTGGCCCGTCCAGGCATTGTCGACATCGATGTTAAAGTTCTGAGCCCAATGATAGAGAAGGTGATTCAGACGAACTGGACCAAGAGAGAGCCCTCCCAGTCCAATTAAAAACGCAAACATTCCCTTCGCAACGCGCTCGAGGATGATGTATTTTAGAAAAAGGGGAGATCTTGGCGAGATAATCATTGAGCCATTGTACCAGAGAGGAGAAGTGATGAATAGCCGAACGGCCGGCAGAAAATCTGTCTTTTTTACTCAAGGAATCCTGCCTTATTTTTTTCTTCTCTTTTTTTTATTAATAGGGCACAAGCCGGCCAATGCTACTTCGCAGAATTTTCGCGTGGTCTATCCTGCCGAAGTTCATTCCGGGGACCCGTTCAAGATCCATGTCATTTTTCAAAACGCTCCGCCTTCCCATGTCTTCTACCTGCTTGAAGTTGCGGTGGACGGGAATCCGGTTGCCATGGCTGATCTTTCGGAGGAGCGCTCAACGTGGATTACCGCTCCCCCTCAACCCCCCGGCCGGCACCAACTGGCTGTCATCTGGAGGAACCCGCCCGGAGGGTCGCCTGTGGCAAGCAGGAAAGACCTTGTCATCCTTCCCAAAAAATGAAGCCGTTTTCTAGGGAAATTTTATCGCACCACGACTTTTAAAACGAAAGGATGATCATGGCAAACAATCAGCTATCTAATTTTAACTTCTCGCAGCCCATCTCCCGACGTTTTTCAGGCTTTTTACTCCTGGCCTGCTTTTTCATACTTCCGGCCTGCACATCCTATGGACCGGCACCTCCCATTCTCGTTCCGGATCCACAGCCATTAGCCATCAAAAAAAGGCTGCCTCTTTCAATCGCAAGAATTTATGTTCTACCGGCAACTCTTCCGGAGAATATGGAGGATATTGGCACTTTTTTCAAAAATGATGGTTCCTACTCACAGTTGATTCCGGAAAACCCGCTCGGCCCCGCTCTCGACGCCATCCTTGTCCGGGAATTGCGCGCAGGCGGAATCGATGCCATCGTTCCCAAGGGCCCTGTCTCTCCCGGAAGTTCGACTCTCCGCGTCGTCATCAGGAAATTCCAGGACAAAGTCAAGGAAGGGCTCCTGCAGACAACGCAGGAGGGAAAGATACGGATGGATGCCATCCTCGTTCTCCATTCCGGAGACCTGACGCGAAAAATCGTCCGTACCATGGAGCGTCACAGCTCCCCAAAGCCGATTCTTTCCTTTGATAGCTCCGTCCCGGCAAAACTTTTGGGAAGACTTTATTCTGAGAGCATCACCAAAGATCTTGTACCTTTCCTCAGAAAACAGATCGGAGAAACCCCTTGAAATCCAGCCCTCCCCTTTCCAACGGACTCGCCCTGCTCATCACTGCGGGGGCAGCTGCGACATTTTTCATTCTTCTCATGATGCTTCCAGATCACCATACGAACCGGACGTCCTCCCCTTCCCTGTCCGGGGAATCAAAGGGATCCGGGGAATCACCCGCCGCACTTTTCGCAAGCCGGTGCTCCCAATGCCATGCCCTTCCGGCGCTCATGCACCGATCCCCAGAAGAATGGAGAATTCTCGTCCTCAAGATGAACAGGTACATGAATCAGACCGGTCATCTCTCGATGACGGAAGACCAGGCCAGAGAGGTCACGCGCTATATCGTCGAGAACCAAAAGTAGGCCGGACCTCGGGTCCATCCGCTACAAGGGGGGACGGAGTCCTCCGAACCTGAACCCTGACCGTCCGCAGGACTCCGTTCCCTTTTTCATCAGAAGAGCCTTGAATATCCGTCCCATTTTCAGGGGATGGACAAGAATGGCGGATTGCATCGTCTCCTCTGGTGTCAGTCGTTCAGAGTTCGCCTCAAGCCAGTCGGGAAAGCCTAATCCCATCAACCAGGACATCTGGTCTGTGTATCCCTCAAGGGAGTATCCAAGATTAGTGAGAGTGTGGGCAACCCGTGTAAAGTCGACATGCGCCGTCAAATCGGACCCTCCCGGGAAACCTTCAAAAAGATCTTCCGTTGCCCGATGATTTCGGTAGGAAAGCAGCGTCCCGCTTTTTCTCCGTTCGGAATGGAGCTCCTCACGAATGTCCCCATAATCAATCCAGAGCATGAATCCACGCGAGAGCAACCGGTCGAGTCGCGAGAGTACTTCGGGGAGGACAAGACAAAGCTCCACCTCCTGTCCGCGTCTTGTGGCAAAATCTGGACCTAGAGTCTCCCGGACTTCCCGATCGACCTCTTCCGAGGAAAGAGACCCCCAAACCTCCCTGGGGCGCTCTCCAGACTGATCAACGTAGCACTCCTCCCAACCCGCTTCTCCCCGCCGGATCCGATGTACAGGAAGGGCGTCCAGAAACTCGTTTCCGAATACAATTCCGGCACCTGGAACAATCTCATCCAGTTCGGATCCTTGCGATCCAACAGGGAATATCCATCTTGGAGCATATCGCAGGTTAAAATTGCTGAGTTCCTGCCTCTGGCGCTCCAGCAGAACCCCCGGAAGCTCATAGAGCACCGGTGCGATTCTTTTGTACAGATCAGGGGCCGCCGTCCTGAATATCGTAAGGAGTCCCGACGCAAGGGTCCCATTGCCCGGACCCGCTTCAATCATATAGAATGGGTCGGGAAAGTCGAGTGCCTGGTCTGTTTCCAGAATCTGGAGGGCCAGAAGAGAAGCGAAGGCGCTACTGGTTTCGGGTGCCGTGAAAAAGTCCCCCCCCTCGAATCCGATTCTTCCTCGAGAGGTGTAATATCCGCCCCTGCTTCCTCCAAGGGATTGCTTCATGTATTCACAAAATGTGATCATCTGATTCCTTTTCAGCTATGATCGGATCGACGATGCTCGTTCGATTTCTTCTACTTCTCACCTTACTCGCTCTTGTCGGAAAGGCTTTCTTCTTAGTGCGCCCTCGCCCCTCCCGGAAACATCCTTCCCCTGCCTCACTCGTTCAGGATCCGATATGTGGACTTTACCTCGAACCACAAAATGCCGAAGAATTCATGGAGTTAGACGGAACACGAATTTATTTCTGCAGCTCCTCCTGTGCACGGGAATACGGCTTGCGTACCCGCTCAGTCGAATCGAAAACGCCATCCGGGGAACAGAATGGTTGATGAAATTGCCCTTTTTTTCCGGAGGCAAATTTCGGCTTTTCTCTCAGGAGTCTCTCCTGATCCACTTATAGAAGAGCATCTTCTACTCCACCCCCTGACTCAGGATATTCCGACCCCACAAGCGTTGATCTCCCTCGGAAAGGCTGCGGGGGGAATGACCGAAAGCATAGCCCGAATCTTCGATATCCCCCCTAACAAGACCCTTACGGTCCTTCCAAACGGATATCCTTCTCCATCCCCCGCCTATCCAACTTTTTTTGGACCACATCCCCTTCCTGACCAACAGAGTCTTCGAACATTGGCCTCGGTCCGAAATTTTGTCGAAGGGCTGTCTGATCGAACGACTGTCGTGGTCGCTATTTCCGGTGGAAGCTCCAGCCTTCTGGCCGATCCTGTCCCACCGGTATCCGTCGAAGAAAAGGCCTTTATTACTCAACAATTGATGACGGCTGGCGCACAGATTGAGGTGATCAACAGCATGCGAATTCATCTGTCCAGGATCAAAGGAGGGGGGTTGGCCTCCCTTCTTTCTCCCCGGCCTTTCATGACCTACATCTTTTCTGACATTCCTGGAGAATCGGCCTCTCTGGTCGGATCCGGAGTGATGTCCCCCATCAAGCGGGATGGTCCTCGGATGCTTCACATTCTTGAACAATGGCTGGGTGAAACGATTTCCCAAAATGTCAGACGGGCTTTGACAGAGGGTCCCCTTCCGGATTTTTCCAGTTTGGATTCTCCCAAAAAGAACCCGGCGGAAACCATCGCCAGCTCAGACACGCTGCTTCCCCTTGCCCTGAAATTCTTTATTCAAGGAAGTCCCTGCGAGCATCTCCCCCGCCATCTTCTGACCGGAGAACTCAGAGGTGAGGCCAGAGAGGCGGGAAAGGTCCTGGCCTCCCAGATTCTCTGGAATGCACGGACGACTGGACAGGGATCAGTCTGGCTTTGCTCCGGGGAAACCACTGTTCGCCTGGCAGGAAACAAGGGCCAGGGACGGGGCGGACGCTCCCTTGAGCTTGGACTCTCCCTGGCCATGTCCCTGTCATCAATCGATGCAACGGTCCTGAGCCTTGCCACCGATGGCTGGGATGGAAACTCATCCCTCGCCGGAATGATCGCAAAGACCCGCACACTGGCCGACCCAATTCTTGCCCAGGAGTCAGCTCGTGCACTTGAGGGCCACGACACCGCCCCCTTTCTGGAAAGCCATGGAATGGCCGTGAAAACAGGGAAAACAGGCACCAATCTAAATGACCTGCTTATTGTTGTGGTACCGGGACCCGGACAGGAGTTACGATGAAAAGGGTTTACAGCATACTATTTTCCGTTCTTCTTTTTCTGGTATCGATTTTCTTCCCGGAACATTCGGTTGCCCTTGCGGATAGTCCGCCACCCGGAATGGAATATCCCATCGTCTGGTGGGCGCAAAATCATATTCAGCAATCCCTGGAAATCTTCAGATTCACCACTGCAGAAACGTTGGAGGCGGCCTGTCGGTCCGGACAGCTAAAAGCTCCCCCAAAAATCCAAACAGCCTGGTTTGCCTTCGCAAAAAAAGGAAAAAGACGCCAATTCTGTCGACGGTATTCTGGTCAGACGCATCATCTCCTTGGCGAAGCCCCCTACTTCATGGTCAGCCCTCCCGCAGTCCACAGATAAAGAGGAGTAGGACCAAGGGACCGGACAAGGGCAATGAGGGTTCCTTCGGAAAGGGCTGACCATCCCCCCGACGTCATGCCAAACAATGGGGGGGACCCTCCTCCAGTTTCCTGATATTGAACGAGCTTCAGATCTTTTATTTTCAATTTCTCTTTCAAGCTTGAGACAAGGTCCGACCGGTAGCCGACATGATCGATCAAATTCGCGCTCTTCGCCTGGGTAGCGGTAAATATTCTTCCGTCTGCCAAACGTGCCAGCCTTTCTCTATCAATTTTTCGGTTTTCCCTGACAACGTTCAAAAACTTTTGATAGAAATCCTGAACGAGTCCCTCGAATATTTTCCTGTCTTCCGGCGTCATCGTCCGGAGAGGTGAGCCCATTTCTTTTTCGGGTCCCGATGCGATCGTTCGGTCGGATACCCCCACTTTCTTCATGAGGCCTTCAAACCCAAGGTTAGCGATCATCACTCCGATGCTTCCCACCACACTGGTGGGGCGTGCCCAGACTTCGTCCGTCCCCATTGCTGCGTAGTAGGCTCCCGATGCCCCCAGGTCTCCAAAAAAGGCGATAACGGGAATTCCTGTCCTTTTCCTGAATTCCCGTATTTTGTGATACAACCGGTCGGATGCGGTGACCGTTCCCCCGGGACTATCGATCATCAGAACGACCGCTTTTACATGAGTGTCCCCGGAAGCCTTTTGGAATTCTCGCTCCAGAAGGTGTACCTGATCTGTTTTCCCCCCGAGGAATGGTATACCCCTTTTTTTCGGCTCATCTCCGATAAATCCCCTAATCGGCAAAAACAGAATCTTGTCTTCTGCCCGGGACGGTTTGATCAGTTTTTCCTCCAATCCTTTTTCCTGAGGATAGAGATTTACTGTCACGCACCCTGAAAGCACGAGGAGAATCCCCGAAAAAAACAATATCAATAGCTTCTTCATTTCTTCCTTTATCGTCCTCATTCTCTCCTCATTTCGATTGACGTCCGCCCCTCCGTGAAGGAAGGGGATTCCTTCCTGCCATCTCCCCGGTAGGACACGGGGATGGATTCGCCGGCCTGAAGGGTCAGGCGACGAACTCGCCGGGTTGCCCCGGCGAACAGGCGCGACGGGCGTGCCCCGCCCTGAGTATGTTCTTGGCCGCATTGACGTCG
>JAPTWQ010000074.1 GCA_028064945.1 Nitrospiraceae bacterium
AAGGAAAGAAAACGTCCCCCTCCTTGACGGCAGATTCCCTCTCCGTGTGGTGTTCAATGGCAAATTTCAGGGAATCCCGGGCGACTTCCATGCGGCTCGAAGGAGAGAGACGTTTTCTTTCCTTTTCCGGAAGCACTTTTTCCATACCGAGATCCCGCGCCCGAATCTCCCATTCTTTTTGAAGTCCTTCCATTTCGCGGACTTTTTTTGCTTCCCGAGAGTGTTCCGCGGCGAGCCTCTTATGCGCCGGAGACGCTGTTTCCCTTGTTTCCCCGAAATGCTTCATCAGATAGGCATCAACATCGGACGTTCTTTTGGAAAAATGCTCGATGTGCTCCCGGGTGTACCCTTTGATCTCCGGTTCCCCATACTTGCCCTTCTCCAGTTCATACCCCATCGATTCCATTCGATGGGCGAGTTCCTCAAAATAGATCTCCTGAACCAGCCGCTGATAGTTCATCATCCGATCGTTTGTCATGGCCTGATAATTGCCATCGGAGTTTTTCGTGATGTTCAGAAAAACCACGTGGTCGTGAAGTTGCGGATCCCCGGCCCGGCTGGTCATATGTGTGACCCGCCCGATCAACCCCTTTCCGGAAGTTTCCCAATTTTTCCCGGCATGCCCCCGACGGGCGCCAACTTCCCTTTCAAGAGCCGCCATGGCAACATCCACAGCCTCCCGATGAGCCTGGACAAGTTCTTCATCTCCGTGAACAAGCGCCTGGAGGCTGATCGACTTGGGAGCGGAAAATTCGAAGTCCGTTCCGGCCCGGCGCTCTCTTTCGCCAGTTTTTGGATCCTTGAACGATCCACCCTCGATTTCGACCCCTCTGGGAAAATGTCCGTTCAGGGCGTTTTTCCAATCTTCGGCACCCGCTTTCCCGGATAAATTCAGTTCAACGGCAAGCTTCCCTCCCCATTCGAGACGGTGGTCATCTCCTCCTTCACGCTCCAGGTAGTAATCATCTTTCCTGTAGTATGTCTCCCCCTGGGCGGGAGAGATATTCCGTCCGAGCGCCATCAATATTTCTTCTGTTTCGGAATGAACGGCTCCGCTACCTTCGGCAATCCCCTGGGCTCAAAACGGAATTTGCTGACCCCAGACTGGCCGCTGATGCGCGCATACCCGCAGAATTTTGGAAGATCCTGCAATTCGGAAGGCAAGACCAGTTGGCGGATCTCCCTCTGAGCATGTCTGCCGAACGACTCTCCGGCACCACCGTTTCCACCCTTCGATCCCCCCTCGTTCCTCACGATTCTTTCCACCTCCTGCTGGCCCAGGTAATCGCTCCAGTGTTTGGCATCGGCAAAATCACCCTGCTTCATGATCATCTTGTTCACAAAGCACGCCAGGAGAGCCGCCGATCCATCCGGCCCGTACCGGATCCGGAGCTGCGCAAGGGTTTGAATGGCAGAGATAACGGACAGGCCCATTTTTCTCCCTTGAGAGAGCGCTTCTCCCATTCCGTGAATCGTTCCCAGAGAATCCAGTTCGTCCGTGATAAACCAGATCCGGCGAATCGGAACACCGTTTTTGTCCACTTCGATCGGCAAGGAGAGTGTTTCCCGAATGGCCAAAGAGAGCCAACATCCAAGAAGAGGACGCATCGCTTCGATTTGAGCGGGGGTATAGATCAGGAAGAGACACCCCTTCCCTTCCCAGACCCAATCCCTGATTGAAAACCCTCCATCGGGTTCCAGAAATTCCCATGCGGACAGGGCATTGGAGAGAACTCCGATGACGGACCCGAAAAAACGCTCATTCGGGCCGCTCAAAAGAGATTCGGCAGGTGTTCCAGTGATGTATTGCCGCACGAGTTCCGGATCAGAGGGTCGGATCAACTCGAGGACGCGCTGAGGGTTTGGATTCCCTTCTTTATCCAGACCTTTCATGATTGACTCCAACATTGTTTGAGCAAACTGGCGCCAATTTTTTTCTTCTCCTGACGATCCGTCCGTCGTGATCGCGGACGTGGACAGAAGCTTGTAGTCCATTTCGTTTTTGATTTCCCGAAAAGGGTTCCACTTGAGACTCCGCTTGTCGGAAGGATTCACCAGATGGTCCTGAGGGTGACTGCGGCTCTCGGCAAACTGTCCGTTCAGGTCTGTGATGATCGCCCGTTGACTTTCGGGACAGGCCGCGATGCCCTTGAGTATCGAGTCCAAAAGATAATGAATCAGCTGGCTTTTTCCCGATCCGGTCGTGGCCGGGATCAGGATGTGCTCAAGTTCCGCGCCCATGGGGAAAGTTAGACCAGGCAAGCTCAGGGGGATTCCCTTTTCTTCTTTTTTTCTATCAAACCAGCCCATCTTAAAACCTCCTTGATTTTTAGTTGAATCTCCCGCCGCGGATGAAGGGGGCCGCTTTTTTATTCATTGATCTGAAGATCCAAAAGCCAATCAGAATTCCAGTAATGACCGAAGCAGTCAGGGGAACCCAGAACGAAGCCACGAAAGCGTCATACATATGGCGACTCCTGAGCCAGGTCTCGAATTCAGTCCATGTTCCAAAATCACCTTTGTAGGAAGGATTCAAATGTCCAAAAAAGGCGAGCCAGTAGGCATGTATCGTGTCCGATCTGCCGGCGCTCACTGACCAGTTCCATGGGCCCCATCCAAGATGCCACCACGCCCATTCCGCACCCAGATACGCTCCGATTCCGGCGAGACTCCCGGCTAAAGAGGCAACGATTTCCGATCCATTTTTCTGGTCGTCGAATCCCTGAAAATTATTCATTTTTCGTCTCCCAAATTCAGGTTTTTCACGATTTCCATCGCCATAGCCTCCGCGTATTTGAGTCGATCCTCATGTTCTTTAGTGTTTTCCTGAGAAAGGTGGAGGGAAACCTTCCTCAACAGTTCGTATGTTTTTGTCAGAGTTTCAACCTGAAATTTGATCATTTGAGGGGATAGACCTGATCCGTTTGGGGGATCGGGCAAAAGCCCCATTGCCGCCAATTCCGAGCGGGTCTTTTCATGCTCATCCCGCTCCTCCCCAATCGCCTTTTTTAACATCTCCAGATCCATTCCCGCTCCACCTCCGAGAACGGCAAGTTCACTGGACCCGGGTTGGGCAGTAAGGCCAATTTCGATCAGTTTCCAGGCGATTTTAGACTCGGATATTCCTTCGGAAAACGCCCGTTTTTTGATCTCGGAAAGAATTTCTTGCGGTAGATTCACCTGTAGCCTTCTAAAACTCATTTTTTCTCCTTCTTCTTGATGCTCCGTATCTGTCTATTTCCGTTGTTACGGAGCACTTTTTTGCGGAGCATGCTCCACATCTGCTCCGCGCGCTGGGACGCCTTATGCTCCACATTTGCTCCGTTTGGAAATGTGGAGCATTTGCGGAGTACTCCGCAAAAAAACGGCACGCACACTGGATTTCTCCCACCCCGAGAGGGTGCGTGCTGTGTTAAGTCCTTTTGGGGGGTTTGGGGCACCGCCCCGAGTCCCCTATTCCAACGGGAAACGCCAGGGACCCGTGCGACCTTTTTGGGTCGTCTCGGGAGGCGGCGTGTTCTTGTCCTGATAGGGAAAGGCGACAAGCGGAGCAAACAGGAATCTCCCCTCACCCTTCCCTCCCCTCGAGAAACTCCTTTACCGCCGCTTCGAGAGTCTCCTGGAAGGAGGGAATCCGTCTCTCCGCCTCCAATATCCGGTCATGGATTTCGTGGCTGATCTTGGAGATCTTTCTCTCGATCCGGAGGCAGGTGATCTGGGCACGGGATGTCGGGAGGATCCCCCGGTCGAACAACCAGGAATCCAGTTCGGAATCCAATCCCCGCATAAGAGAGACGACGTCGGTCGGCTTTTTCTCAAGAGCAAGTGCCCGACACACGTCCGCAAGCAGGGCGGAGTCCTCCTCCGCAGGAATAGGCTCTTCCAATCCGGGAGTTGGCCCGGATGGATCCTCTCCAGTCAAAAGCCTCACTGCGTCCATGGCCGCCTTCCGGGCCTCCGCAAGGCCGAATATTTCCCGATCCCGGAATTCCAGAATCATCTTCTTGAGTTTCATCGCCCGATCCGTTCGGAGGCGCATCATCTCCAGACGGAGTTGTTCCCGTTCAAGTGTCCGGTCCAAAGGATCCACAGCAGGAGGAGCAGGAGTGACTATTGATATCCGGGGATTGGTAACATGACCTTCGCTCCAGTACTTCCACAGAACATCGTCGCACTCGTTCTGGTACTGAATGATCTTTTCCCGGATCTCGGGTTTGACCCTGGTCGGATGGATCGTCATGAGCCATCCGGGAAGCTTGCGGAGAGGCATCATGACTGTTTCCCTTGACTGGGTATCTCCCGGGACCTGAATTGTGGTTATCACAATTGAGCCCCACCGCTTTTGGTCGGACTTCAGTTTTGTGAATTGAGAAGACCAATCCAGCCCCATTCCCTCGACGATGGGTTTCATCGGGGTGTAAGGTTCGTTGTTCTGTTCGATGAGGAAGAGTGTGGTGCCGTGGAATGGAACACTCATGGTTCTGATTTCCGTCGTCATAAGAACCTCCTTTTATAAGAAAAAGACATCTGCCCGTCCGAAGCGATGTTGCCGGGTCCGAAGGACCAGCGATGCGCACAGGGACCCCAAAAGTCCCGGTGTCGCGCGCGGAAGGCGACAAGCGGAGCAGGGCGGAAGAACTTCCCAGTGATCAGTGTGTGTGACAAGTGAGCCCCGAACTCATGGAAGGCACCGGAAGATCGGAAAGGGAAGAAAGACCCCCGCCTCCGCTCCCGGACGGGGTGATCTGGGCGAGGCGACCGAGGGCCGTTCCTCCCAATGCTTCCAGAACGACCAGAAAAATGAGGGTACCGATCAACACCCATACGATCATGTTTCGTCTCCCCTGATTTCTGAGGATTTTTTCGATTTTCCGGGAAAGCAGGATATTTGCACTCTCGTTTCCCGGACTCCCGATCAGAAGAGGATCACCGTCCACGCTCCGAAGCTTCACTCCCTCCGGATCCACTGAAAAAGCAACTTCCGGATCAAGGGGAACGCTCCCGAAGAGTTTTCCGTCCCCCATTCCCCACACGAGGGTTCTGGATCCTTTTCTCTCCCGGATCCGAACCCATGGAGTATCTGGACGCTGAAAATTTCTCAGGGAAAACCGTTTTGAAACTCTTCCCATAAAACCCGCAATCGATCGAAAAGGATTCCGTTTTTTGAATTCCTTGCCTGATTCTTCCTTCTTTTCTTCCATCATTCCCCCTTAGTTTGTTCCAGCAAAAAATTTCTCACGTCTCGACTTCAAAACCTCTTTCAACGTCCTTATCCCCCCATGTAATTCCCCATCGTTCCCAGAAACTGGTTGATGTTGATCAGGAAAATTCCCGCCACGAAGTGTGTCGTTCCCCGCCAGACCGTCCCGGGAGGAGATCCCGACCGGGCGGATTCGGACCAGAGGAGAAGAGCCCGAAAGGCCGCGAGCCACCCGAAGAACTTCAGGATCACAAAGGCAAAGGACGGAACCGAAGATCCGGGAGTTCCTGAGGAGGAGGATGCCGTGTAGGAAAATGTGGAAAGATTCCCGGTCGAAAAACCGATGGTCATCGTGGCTGAATTCACGAAGTAGATGAAATTGACGAGTCCGATCCCGACCATGAAGATCCCGGCAGCGCCCATCATGGATTCTCCCCGTTTCTGCTCTTCGACCGCCCGATACAGGCCGTACCCGCAGAGAACAAACCCCGTCAGAGAGGCAAACGCAATCAGGAGGTTCCAGAAGGCGGGCAGGTCGTTTGCCACCTGCTGGAGAAGGGATGTGGCCGTGGACGTTAGTCCGCTCACTTGCCTCCTCCGCAAAAGATCCGGACCTGCTCCGGGTCATACCGGATCAACCTTCCTTGCGGATCGATCACAGGACGATGAGTCGGAGTCCATTTTCCCGGGTTGAGGTCGCACCCAATTTTTTCGGCCAGGAACCGGGGACCAACGTATTCCGGGAGACTCATCACCGGATGTTCGGTGTTGTATTTGACCAATGGGACCGATGGATTCCGTTTCACGGTGAATGGCTTGTCATACTTGACCGACGAATCGCGGACGACGATCGGCCCGAGCCGGGCTGGAGCCGCAATCAGACGGCAGGCTTCTTCCGGATCGACAACTTGGTGTCCGAGAACGGGACACAGAAATTCCCAGTTGTCCCGGTAAAGAGTTCTCCAGCCCATCGGCGACTCCGTCTCCGCACGCTTATATGATGGTTTGGTGGCGGGAGGGACTTTTTGATCCGGCGGAGCAGGTGAAAACAGGGGAGCGCCATTTTGATCCACTGTCCGGGCGCCTTGGGGGGACGGCGATGATTTAAAAACAAAGAACCAAGCCATGAGAGCAATAACCGCCATGACCGCGACGGGGAGGACAAAGCCACCGGATTCTCGTTTCATCAAGATCTCCTTCTCGACAAGTTCTCATTCCAAGGACGATTCGTCTCCCGTATCCAGATTCTCCGGAACGTCGATTCGAATTTCCGGACCTCCCGGGGATCGTTCGTGATAAAAAGATTGTTGTCCTGCTGGTCCCGGTGAAGCCGTTCTCCTCGGGAACACCAGGCGCCTTCTCCGGGAGGCGACCAGTTGGCCGACCCGGTCCGGAGGATCATCCCGTCGATGAGATACGCCTTCAGATGCATGATGTTTCTTGAGGAATTCCTCTTCACTTCGATCTGGACGACTCCGCTCTGTCTGGAAGCGGACAGAATGCGCCTCGACTTGTCACCACGGTCTTTGACCTGAATGCCATCCCGGTAAATCCACACATGAACGCCGCGAGAGGCCGCCCGGATGACCGCATCGGCGATCGGACGATCCGTGAAGGCATACATGGCGATCTCGAGGCTTTGTCTCGCATGGTCGATCAGGTCCACATCGATTGATTCGAGGTTTTCTTCCGGAGAGTAATGTTCTCCGAGAAGGGATTCTGGAGAGGAGGTTACAGGCCTCGAACACGAAGAAAAGCGTCCTAGCCCGGAGAAGGGCCTGGCAAAAGCACAGATAGCACCCGTCAGGAGAATTCCCGGGATGGCGAACATGAAGAATCCGGCGGCGATCCGGGAAGAGGAAAGAAGCTTCATGCCGCCTCCTTCTTTTTCCGGGTCTTCTTTTCCTTTCCACCAGCTCCTTCCAGGCGTTTTTCGAGATCATGCAAGGCGGAAAGATCCGGACGGGACATGATTTCCGGCCACGAAGGGAGATCCTTGATTTCCAGAAAATAACAGTCCTTCCATCGCTGATACAGAAGCGTCTGAATCTCCCGGAACTTGTTTCCCCAGAAATCCGGACCGTCAAGCTGCATGGACCGCTCCTCCCAGTTCGGCGAAACGCTGAAGGAATTTTTCCATCGAAACCTCCGGAGACCAGGGAACGATCTGTTCTGAAAGAGGTTCGACTCCTTCGAGAATGGGCCACGCCCATGGATCGTGCGCCATCAGATCCCGCTTTTCCGTCGCGAGAAGGATACGGTCGGCTGTTCTTACGGGGGCACTCATCTCTTCCGGAAGACCAAACTTTA
>JAPTWQ010000004.1 GCA_028064945.1 Nitrospiraceae bacterium
CGCCAAAAGTGGATCGAGAAGATAAAATTCTTTCCAGAAAGCGATCTTTCGCAGATTCTCCCGCCCGGGGAGAAGCGTTTCAAAAAGCTCATTGTTGATCGGTCCGATCCGAATCAGAACCTGGTTTGTCCTGTTGGGAACCCGATCTCCGAGAACGGTTTCCTCGCCCAGCGAAAGACGGCGTCCGAGAGCCAGCCTCTGCTCTTCGGGAATTGCCACATGTCTCTCCACGCATTGACTCACCTCGACCGGCACTCCCCCAAGGACATCGGACAGGATCGCTTCAAGTCCTTTTGCCGAGCGAGGATGCTGGGTCAAAAGCCCCGCATACCGGAGGGCCGTGGAGGCGATGGGATCCACCTCTCTGAAAACCGGAAGGGAAAGGCCCGTAAAAACATGGAACAGGTTTTCAATTTCCCTCTCGCCTTTTTCGTAGGCCCTCAGCGAAATACGGTTTTTTTCCCAGGCCTCGTACAGGAGCGGGTAAAGGCGGCCGTGAAGAATATCAAGGAAATCTCGCGCCGCCGTACCGTCCTCGTTCTTCTCGTCGATCAGGTCTTCGGTATAGAAGGTCGGAAGCGGCGACGCCACGCCGTAAAGCCCGAAGAAATTGACATCGAGGACCGGCTTTCCGGCGGGTCCCTCCCACTCGAGCGATTCAATGTCGCTGGGGGGAAAGGCGAGAGAGAGTGTGGGCCGGATCGTGACCTGCTTCCACAGTTCCTCGTCGAAACTCTCCCCTTCGACATTTGTACGCAGGAGCCTCAGGAGACGGACCGCCTGGAAAAACTGGAATTCCGAGGCGCGTTTCCCGAGGTCGTTTCTGAGAGCTTCTAGATCAATGTTTGCGTTCCCAGGCGTTCCGGCCATGAAAGGTTTTCTCCCGTCAATGCATTCTCGATCTGGAGCTTCGTGAAGGTATTGATGGTGGCATAGACCGACAGAAACTCGTTCAAGACGGTTCCGAACAGGTAAAGATCCGCCAGGTCGGCAAACCCGTCTCCCCGAACCCGCACCAGGATTTCCGTTCCCCGGAGAAGCACTCCCCGGATAAAGCGATTCTTGCGGGACAAACGGACCTCGTCGATGCTGTCGATCCGCTTGCGGTTGGTATCTTCCAGCCCCTTGTTCCGCTCCATCGGAAAAACGTAAATCGACAGAAGCGCCCGAAGGCGGGAGGCATCTCCCAGAGAAAGAAAATTGATTCCCAGTTGAGAGAGGATTCTCCATGCCAGACCATCCCCGAGCGGGGGCTGGATGTACGGCGTGGGGGACGTCAGGTTGGAAAACAGGAGGCGTTCGGGAGAATTGTCCGTCGGCCGGTTTATCTCCCCGGGCTTCAACGCCTCGGGAAGCATCCTGTTGGTCGCGCGCACACGGACCGACAGGGTCTCATCCGTCGGAACCTCCCCTTTTCCGTAGAGAATTCCCAAATAGGTCTCGGCTCTGGCCTCCATCTGGGAGGCCCTTCGAACAACCCGATAGGCCCGGGAGGACGAGGAACTTTCCTGCCCGAGGAGTTCCTGGAAAGGACGGTATTCTGAGGTCTTTCCCGTGGCGGAGGAGACTCCGGTCACGCGTTCGATAAAGAAGACATCGAAATGGTCCCTGTTTCCCGCGGCCAGCCGGATGGGAATTTCGCTCTGCCGATGGGTCAGGGAGATGGGCTCGGCGTCCGTTTCGAAGAGGTTCACCGCCGGAACGGCTCCCAGAACGAAATGGTGGGGCTGCAGATTCAGGGGGCGGACCGGGCTTTTTGTCAGGCGAAAAACGACGGTCGCCGTGGATCCCGTTCCCCTTTGCTTCCACTTCGACAACCCCGACAGCTCCACAAAAAGGAACTTTGCCGGCATGACAAAGAATTCCTGAAAGAGCCTGTAGGCGGAAAAGGAGTTCGGAGAGTAGGGAAAGAGGGCCGAATCGTCTCCGAAGGAAGAGGCCCGAAGAGACTCGGGCGAGAGAAATGTGGAGGGCTCCCCGGGAACGACGAGTTCGATCGATTCGAGATTCTGGGTGAGGAGATAGAAAAGGTTCGACCCCTCGGAATACGGGCCTCCCAGGTAAAAGGAGAGAGAAGAAGCGCCAAGTTGCGAGAGCGGCATCCCGGACAATGCGAGGTGGATGGAGGCCGGGCGGCCTGCCTCCTGTACGACCTTGACGGCCGAGACCGTCAGGGGATGGAGATCGATGTCCTGGCATGTCTCGAAGTAGCACGTCGTTCCGTCGACGGGAGAAGAGCCCGCGCGGGTGCCGCGCGGAATCCTGACCGTTTCGGTCAGCTTGCCCTTTGGAGAAAAAGAGAGAATGGTGGCGCACGGAACCGGACGCAGAAACTGCGAAAAAAGAACCTGGGCAATTTCCTGGACGAATTCCGGAAAATGATCCGTCAGCCGCTGGTGAAGGATGGACGTCAGAAATGCTACGCCTTCGAGAAGTCGCTCCACATCCGGATCCGCAGACGGCTGCCCCAGCATCGGAGCCACCGCAGGATGGGCCGAAGCGAACTCCTTCGAGAGCACCCGGAGGTTTGCGAGTTCCTGCTCATAGGCGTTGGTAGACACGAGTCGAACTCCCCTCACTTGATTCCGATCAGGCCTAGGTCAGGACAACCTCTCCATTCGCCTTGACAAGTACCGGAAACTGAATCGGCATATTCTGGCCGTTGACAAAAATTTCTCCCGAGATTTCAAGTCTCAGAGCCCCGAGCTCCGTTGTCGTTTCATGGGCTCGAACTCGCGGAGACAGAAGCCGGGTCTCGTAGCGGGCCACCGTCTCCAGGATCGCCCGGACGATTTCGACCGAAGAACCTGTCTCGAATGATCCGGCCACGTTCGACAAATCCGGAACGCCAAAATCATCGGAGATAGGAACCGATTTTCTTCGGGTACGGAGAATGCGCGACAGATGGGCTCGGATTGAGCTTCCCACCTGTTCGAATCTGGACAGGTTCCGCGTCTCCTCACGGGAGACCAGCGAACCGATACGCTCGAGAAGTCGTTCACGGGCTTCCATCTGAGTCGCGCAATTCCTCCTTTCACGCCTTTGCTACTTGGGGTTGTTCCAGGAGTCTTCCCCGGAGATCCCGCCGTCTGCCCACGTCACCGTGATTTTCTCGAAGGCAAAGGAGACATCCTCCATATGGCCCATCTGACGGTCTTCCGCTTTGAGAACATTGGGCATCCAGTCGCGAATCGCGACGATCGTCGCGTTTTCGAGCTCGGTGGTGTAGTACTTCTCTTCCTTGCCCTGGGGATTGATCCGGTACCAGTCGATCGTCACTTTGGTCATCTGCTCTCCGGTGCAAAGCGCCTGAAACAGCTTGGGAGAAGCTTTATCGATTTCCTTGGTGATGGTGATCGGATTGTGGACTCTTCGACCGGTGGGAAGACTCGTCTGAGGGTTTTTGGGCAAGTCGACCGTATACTCGTAGGCTTGGACCTGCATGGCACCTTCGCGGCCCTTGATGGCGCAAGACCCTTCGATTTTCCCCTGATTCTTGGCTTGAACGAATGCGTACAAAGGCATTGGCATAGTAGATCCTTTCTTTTGAGATTTTTAGGGTCAAAAAAGAACGGGGCATGGCTCCCGCCCATGAATCACTTTTTGTCGAGCTTGCCCACGAGAGACAGCGTAAAGGAGGCCCCCATATATTTGAAATGGGGACGGACCTTCATGGACACCCGGTACCAGCCCGGATCGCCCTCGACATCCGAGACCGAGATCTCAGCCTGTCGAAGAGGGCGCTTGCTCCGGACTCCCGCCGCAGGATTGTCCATATCGGACACGTACTGACGAATCCAGTTGTTGAGTTCGGACTCGAGGTCGGTTCGTTCTTTCCATGTTCCGATGTTTTCCCTCTGGATGATCTTGATGTAATGGGCCAGACGGCTCATGACAAAGATATAGGGGAGCTGTGTTCCCAGCTTGTAATTGAGTTCGGATTCCTTGCCTTCCTTGGTCTGGCCGAACAGCTTGGGCTTTTGGGCCGAATTCGCGGAAAAGAAGGAAGCATTGTCGCTGTTTTTCCTCATGGCCAGGGCCATGAATCCCTGTTCTGCCAACTCGAATTCGCGGCGCTCGGAGATGAGAATTTCGGTGGGAATCTTCGACTGGACCTCTCCCATCGCTTCGAAGTTGTAGATCGGGAGATCCTTGACGGCTCCACCGCCCTGGGGGCCGATGATGTTGGCATTCCATCGGTACTGGGCAAAGGAGGCCGAAAGGCGAGAGGCAAAGGCAAAGGAGGCATTCCCCCAGAGAAAGGCGCTGTTGCCTTCGTCGACGCTCTCCTGATAGTTGAACTTTTTTGAAGGAACCGTCTGGCTCCCATAAGGAACCCTCAGCATGAACCGGGGAACGGTGAGCCCCACGAAGCGGGCATCCTCGCTTTCCCGGAAGGCATTCCATTTGGCAAACTGGGGCATCTCGTAAATGGACGCCAGATCCTTGAGGTTCGGAAGCTTCGAGAATTCGTCGACACCGAAAAACTCCGGCCCCGCTCCGGCGATGAAGGGAGCATGGGCCATGGAGGCCACGCTCGCGACGCTCTGAAGAAGCTTGATGTCCTGGGGGCCGGGATTCATTTCGTAGTTGGCGATGATCGATCCGTAGGGCTGGCCGCCGAACTGTCCGAATTCGTTGGTATAGGCAATCTTGTAGAGACCGGAATTCGTGATTTCCGGCGCGTCCTCGAAATCCTCCCGAAGTTTCTGCTTGCTGGCGTTGAGGATTTCGATCTTGTTGTTTTCCCTGAAGTCGGTCTGGTCGACGAGGTACTTCAAGGACCGCCAGCTGGACTCCAGCTTCTGGAAATCGGGGTGGTGAAGGATGGCGTCCACCTGCCGGCACAACTTCTTGTCGAGGTCGGCGATGATCTCGTCGACGGTGGCCTGCGTCACTTTTTCCACCGACCGCTGGGGTTCGAGAAGTTCGTTGATGAACGCCTTGACGCCTTGACGGGTGATCGAATAGGCTTCGTCCCCCGGCTTCAGCCGTGTCGCCTCGACGAGATCGTCGATCAGCGAATCGCTGAATGTCGACGAACCGGACTTGGCTTCCTGATCCTTTTTCGTGTCTTCCGCCATCAAATGCCTCCTGGATTCGGGTCAAATAAATAAATCGAGAAAAGGATCACTCGATGCCAAGTTCCGCAAGAAGCTTGGCCCGGGTTTCTTCGTTCTGAATGATCTCCTGGAGCTTTTTTCTGAAATCGGGGATATTGCCCAGCGGACCCTTGAGGGCTTTCAGCGCGTCCCGAAGCGCAATCAGTTCCCGAAGCTCGGGAACCTGATCCACAATGGCGTCCGGAGTAAAATCTTTCATTTCCTTGATTTTGAGAGAGACGGTCATTTTTTCCGGGTCCTTGCCTTCGGCTTCCGGGGCCAGGTGGTTCGGAATGCTCAGGTCGAGACTCAGATTGTGGCTTTCCAGCACGTTGTTGAAGTTTGTCTTGTCGACATTGATCGGCTTGATCTCCTCGAGCTGACGGGAATCCTCTTTCTGCGTGAAGTCGCCGATAACCAATTGCTTGAACGGAAGCTCGACATCCTCCTTGGCATCCCCCGTGGAGGGACGGTAGACAATGTTGACGCGCTCTTTCGGTGCGACCGATCCCTGTTCGTCCATGGCACTTCCTCCTCGCTTGTCCCCAGAAATCGGGACTGTTGTTTAAGAGGCGAACGGTCTTCCGACCGACTCACCCTCACGAACCGGACGTCCCCCTCACGCGATGACGGAATCGGTCTTGACCGTCCCCGAAGGCCCGGAGGCCCCGAAAAGACTCCCCACCATACATCGCAAGTTCCGCCCGGGAATACCGCATCGTTTCCCCTGCGATCTCCCCCCGCCCGAGAGAAAGGACCTTCCCACCGGCGGGTGCCGTCGGCAAGAAGCGAGGCCCGCCCCTCTAAAAAAGCCGCTTTTTCTCTCCGGCTTCTTCCTTCGGAACCGGGACGACCTTCCCCGGAGTTCGGGGAAACAGCCGGACCTTAAGGAGATCATCGCTCCTCCTGGCTTTCGAAGACGCCATTGTCGGAAGGAGGCCGAAAGGCCGGGATCCGGAGCGAATAGGAGTCAGCGCTCGAGCCGGACAGCGTCAGGAGATCAAGCGTCCGGGGAGACGACGGAGAGGCGCTCTGCGTGTTCTCCTTCAGGGATATCGTGTCCACGGGCTGAATATCCCTCAGGCCAACGGCAAGGATCGTTTCGTCCCCGGATGTCGAGGGAAAGGAGACGTTCACCGAATTGACATCAAAGATTGCCATGGTGTCTTCCGTCAGATCGCCCAAATTCAGCCCGCCGGTGGGGGCCGAGCCGAAGTTTCCCGAAGGGAGGAAGGCCAGGGTCGGCAAAGAGGTCGCCGGGCTTCCGGCCTGAAAGGCAACTCCGTTAAGACCGGTCGGAGCGGAGAGCAGGGAGATGTTTGCGGAGCTGGTCTGGGCGGCTGGAACGATGGCGCTTGACGAAAGCGAAAGAATGCTCCCGCCCGTGAAGTTCGGGGAGACGAGATAGTCGCCCTTGCCAAGCGCCGAGCAAAAGGTGGGGTTTCCCGTCAGATCGTATCCCTTGTTCAAGGTCCCCCCAAGATTTGATCCCACGTTTGCGCTGTTCAACGTCCCGGTCAGATTCGTGTGCAGGGTGGCGGTTTGTCCATCCACTAACCCTTTGAAGGTCGTATTGGAAGACATCAGGGTGAGACTCGTGGTCCCGTCGTACACCTTCGACGCGCTTGTCACGGCCGTCAGGGTCGCCGGGGTGATTGTCCACGTTCCGCAGACTGCAGAAACGGAATCCACGCTCGTCTGTGTCGTCGGAGCGGAAATACTGTAAGTCGGAGTATTCTTGTACGTTCCCGCGTTCGGCCCCACGGCGGTCGTGACCGTCACGTTGGGAGAAAGCATCGTTCCCCCCATGGTGTAGGTCGTGGTATAGGCGTTCGTGACGGTCTTGCCGTTATAGACGGAAGAACCGTTCCCTGTCACGGTCGCAGTCGCGAGATCTGGCACCAGCATGGGGGCGGTGATCGTTCCGCTCCCGGAAACCACGGATCCTTCGAACCAGGGGGCTGATGTTGCCGAAGATTGAAAGGTTCCCGAACTCCAGGTGTTGAAGAGGGTGCTCCATTTCGGGAAGGTCTTTGTCGGATTCGTGGTGGAGAAGGAAAGAAGGCCAACGTTTGTAGACGATGACGACGATGACGATGACGATGTGGAATTTCCAAGAGCATAACTAGACGACGATTTCAGAAAATAATTATCGCATGCTGTTGCTGCCGAAGTGTTGTCTCCGACGACCCCCCCCACGTCGCTGCTGCCGCTGACGCTCCCCGTGTTGTAGGAATACTCCACCGCGCCGGCGCCGCCGTTGAACCCGACGACCCCCCCCACGTCGCTGCTGCCGCTGACGCTTCCCGTGTTGTAGGAAGTCTCCACCGTGCCGTTGGAGACTTCCTACAAC
>JAPTWQ010000012.1 GCA_028064945.1 Nitrospiraceae bacterium
AGGATCCCAGAGAAACCCTCGTTCTGACCGGGACCCACGGAGCCCGGAAAGCGGTGAACGAAAATGTCCGGAAAGCTTTGGGGTTCGCCGGAAAAGGCCACGAGTTCATTCGCTTTGAGGCGGGGGATTTCACCGAAGCCCAGAAGAAGCGGATCGATGCCTATGAGGCCGGACAGACCGTGCAGTTCGGGAAAGACTACCGATCGATGACCGTCAAATCCGGAGAGATTGGCCATGTCGAGGCCGTGGACCAGGAAAACGGCACCGTCGTCCTGAAAATGGAGGACGGACGGTTCACAACCATGACTCCTCGGGAATTGTCCGGCAAGGGGCATGAGATCGGACGGCTTGAGCAGATCGAGCTGGCGGAGGGGGACCGGATCCGGATAACGGGGAACGAACTCAAAAAGGAGGGGATCACCAACGGAATGCGCGGTGTGGTGATGGAATCGAAGCATGATTCGTTAAGGATCCGCCTGGACAACGGGAAGGACTTCGAGCTCAAACCTGGCCATCGTCCCGTCGAGATCGACCATGGCTACGCCCAGACCGGGCACAGCGCCCAGGGACTGGGGGCCGGGACCGTCATTCTGGATCTTCCGTCGAATTCCCAGACCCTGAACAGGAGATCCTTCTACACCAACCTGACCCGGACCAAGGGGGTGGTGGTGGCCTTCACCGACGACCGGGAAAAGTTGACCGGAGCGGTGACGCGCGAAAAGGACAAGACCATGGCGCTGGACGTGGAGAAGGAGGTTCAGGAGAAAAAGCGGGAGAGAAAGACGAAGAACCTTCCCGACGAGCTTCGGTTCGGGGAAACTCCCGAACAAACGAAAGCCCGTTTCGAAAGGGGAGGGATCGACCCGATCCCCCCCGGACAAGGGAAAAAGAAGACTCCGGGAGAAGAGAAGACGACGGAGATGAAGAAGGAGGAGAGGAAAGAGGAAATAATGTCGAAGGAACGGGAACGCTCCCGGGAGAAAGAGCGCGAGAGGTCCGGGGAGTTCCAGGAGAAACGGCAGGAAAAAGAGCCGGAGAAAAAGAAAGAGGCGCCCCGGTTAGAGCGACAGAGGGGCCGGGACGGGATGGGATTTTGAGCAACTTTCGATAAGGAGAAAAGCCATGATCGACGCATCGATGCTGCTTCACATGATTTCGGCCCTGGACACCCTGGAAAAACTGATCCCGGCGGAGGACGCCGGGGAATACGCGGTCAAGAAACGGGAATGGGAGGCCCTCAAAAAAGCCTGCTGGTCCGAATACCGGGCCAGAGAAAGGGGGCTTGGATACTGAAATGGCCTCCGTATCCCCCAGAACGAAGGTTCTTCTTAGGGTCCTCCACTGATTGAGGACCAATGTCCTGGCCGATTTTTTGAGGGGCATGACCCTCAGGAGACCCTCGGCCGGATCCGGCCGGGGACCCTCAGAAGGGTCCTCCTGAGCGCAGGAATTATTTTTTTACTTTGGTCATCTCTCTGAAAAGCCAATTTTCTGGTACTCTCCAAAATGCAGGAACGCTCTTCTGACCCTCCTTTGAATCGAGGACCCTTCTTTCTCCCCCGGCCAATGTCCATGGCGATTTTTCTAGGGTCATGCCCCTTCGGAGACCCCCGGCCGGATCCGGTCCAAGACCCTCAGAAGGGTCCTCCTGAGCGCGGGGGGCATCTGAGGGGCCGCCCCTCGCCCGGACGGCACGCACTCTGGATTTTCTCCCACCCCGAGAGGGTGCGTGCTGTGTTAGATCCCAAAGGGGAGTTCGGGGCACCGCCCCGAGCTCTTCGGTCCAACGGGAAACGCCCGGGTCCCGGCGACCTCTTTCCGGTCGGTCCGGGGGCGAGGTTGTTGCCCCGAAAAAAGAGTGCGAGAAAATGTGTGTCTCGCCCCCGCTCCAAAAAACGGCTCCTGGCCCCCGGTGGGCAGAAATCCGAAGCGGGGATTTCGGCCCGTCCGGAGCGCTGGCGCCGGATCCGGAGGACCAGCGATGCGCACGGGGACCCCACGAGTCCCGGTGTCGCGAGCGGAAGGCGGCAAGCCGGAGCAGGGCGGGGGGGATACGGTTTTGACCATCCTTCGAGGATGGAACATAATTGATCAAGGAAATAGGGCCAAAGTTTTGGATTCTAAGGGGTAGTTAGTGTTTGAATTGAAATTTTCCAGTCACAACCTCCACCAGAGGTGGAGGCTTGAAAAAGAGTGTGGGCCGCTCAAAGCGGCATGTTCAAAAGATCATCCGCCCCCCAAAGGGGGGCACGGAGGGTTGACGACTATGATCAGCCGCATCTTCGGGGCCTGTCGCCTTCCGAGTCAACACGGAATCCGTGGGTATACGAGTTCTCGATCTTTTTTGCTCTCTGTTGTACACCACAGCGCCTGTCAACCGGTCGTTCCGGCATGCCCAGGTCCAGACGAACCTTCTTTCCGCCAACGTTCGAAGGGTTTGCGACGGCATTCTTTCCGGATCTCGTCCGCTTCGCAATCCCTTCTCCTTCGAGTTCCGGCGGACTCCGCCATTCCCGGAATTCTCAAAGTTTGTGAGTCCCCCACCTGAGGTGGGGGTTTACCCAGGGGAAATTACATGGATATTTTGTCTCACCTTCGTGATCTCTTCCGATCCGCTCCATTTTCAGGTCCCCAACGGTCTTTTCCATGACGTGCAACAGGAGCTTTCCATGAAATTTTCCCTCAAATTTCTCCGTGAACAGAGCCGTCAATAAACGACTTGATCCTTCTCTCTTGGGAACCATCCTTCTGGCCCGGATTCTAGAACTCCCTCTCAAGAAGTTCGAGCGCTACGTCGAAACCCTCGATTCGGATCCGTCACTTCCCCGTCTTGCCGGTTTTGTTGAGTCAGGATATCTGAAGGGGGCAACCCTCGTTTCGCTTCCTCCCTCCGATGTTTTTGCCAGCGGAGAAATCCTCTCGAACGGAATTTATCCTGTCTTTCTCTATCATAGAGTCTGCTGCATCCGGGAATATCGCTTCGATGATGTCGGAATGAAGACATTTCTCCGGGACGGGAGCGGCAACGAGGATCTCCGCAAGGTCGTCCGGAGGCTCCGCCTCGTGAATACCCGCAACCGCCTGGCCCAGGCTCTGGTCGAGCATCTTCTCCGGGAGCAGGCGGACTTTCTTGTCTCCGGAAGTCCCGTCCGACTCCGGCCCCTGACTCAGGCGGACGTGTCCCGCGCCCTTTCCTCGGCACCCTCCCCTTTGGGCCGCCTCGATCCGAGCCGGCTGTCTCGTCTTCTTCGACATTTCCCCGTTGTTTTCCCGGATGGGCGTGTTCGTCCTCTGGGAGATCTCTGCCCCAGCCGGAGGGATGTCTGTTGCCATTTCGTCGACCACGTGATAAAAAATGAGAAAATGCTGATGCATGAGGGGCTCCTCCCGGCCCCCCTTTCCGATGGGGAGATGGCCCGGCATGTGGAGGAGGCCTTCGGTGTTTGTCTCTCCCGGAGAACGATCTCCCGGCTCCGACGTGTCTTGGGCATTCCGGCGAAAGAGGGGCGCGTCGCGGAGGAAAACTACCGGGAGGCGACGGGCGATTTCTCGTTGCCGCTTCCGCTGACGCCTCCTTCTGTCCGGGAGACGGTTCCCGAGATGTCCGGAGTCTACGAAATTCGCTCCTTTCTCCCTGGAGTTCCGGAAGAGGTCGTCTATATCGGATCGGCCGCCAATCTCAAACGGCGCCTGTCCTACCATCTTTATGTGTCCGGAGGCAGCCCTTGCCTCCGGGACAAGATTTCCGCCGGAGCGCGCTTTCGCTACCGCATTTTCAAGGAGGACTGGCGGACCCAGGAACGTCTTCTTTATCGGGCCTTTCTGAACACCTTCGGAAGGCCCCCGGACTGCAACAGGGTGAGCCCTTAGGACTTGCCTCGGCTCGCTCTCCCTGCCCCTTGCCTTTGTGGAGGACCCATGGACAGGTTTTTGCGCAAGCAAGCAAGCAAGCAAGCAAGCCCGGTCGGAGACGGACGACCCCATGTCCGTAGACCCGTCTTCGTCTGTCGGCGCTCCTCCGGAATTTGATCCCGACGGATCCGATCCTCTTCGCTGGCTTCACTTTTTCGGGTTTACGGAAGACGACCGATTCCGCCTTCTGTCGCTCCATCCGTCCTTCTCCTCTGTCCAGCCGGATCTCGTTGACTCCTTCATTCGGCACTTGTCCTCCTTTGGACCGACCCATGCCCGGCTTCCCTCCGAGTCCGCCCGTCTTGATCATTTCAAGACTGTCCTGACCGAGTACTTCAATCATCTGACCTCGGGCCGCTACGATGACGACTACATCCGCTCCCGCCAGCGCGTGGGATGTCTCCATGTGGAAATGAGGACCCCGCCTGTCTGGTACCTCGGAGCGTGGACCCGTTATTTGTCCTCTCTTTTGGAGCGAGGAATTCCGTTTTTGCCGGGTCATGATCTTCGGGAGTCTTCCGAGGCCTTCGGGTCTTTTCTCAAGATTGTCTTTTTCGATATTGCCCTGACCCTGGAGGCCTATTTCGGGGAAACTCTCCACAAAGCCCGACTTCTTGGAGAGTACGATGACAAGCTTCTGAAACATCTCCCCGACGGACTCCTTCTTTTGGGGGCCGACCACACGATCCTGTCGGCCAACCCCGCCTTTTTTCGGCAATTTGACCTGACGAGCAACACGGTCCTGGGCCGTCCGCTCCTGTCCATTCTTCCCTCCGAAGAACTGGACGCGGCTCTCAAGGACGTCCAAAAGACGGGAACGCTTCGGCGGACACTCGAGATTTCTCCGAGGGGGCGGGGCCATTCCCAGGTCCCCCATCCGGTGCGTCTCACTCTCACCCAGATTCGCCCGACCGAGGAGGTCCAGACTCTGGCCCTCTTCGAGGATCTGAGCCTTGAGCAGGCCCTTCGCATCCAGGCGGAAGGAGTCGAGCGACGCTTCGTGACCGTTGCGGAAACGGCTCTCTCCGGAATCATCCTTGTCGACTCCTCGGGGATGGTTCTCTATTTCAATGCCGCCGCCGAGCGGATTTTCGGAATACGCCGATCCCGAATCCAGGGACAGGCCCTCGCGCGGCTTCTCCCCCACCTTTCCTTCGCGTCCTTGTCCTCGGGCGCGGACTCTCAGGGAGTCGTCCTGGAGACCCAGGGCTGCCGCGAGGATGGCATCACCTTTCCGGTGGAGGTCTCCGCCAGCCGCTTCCAGGATGGCGCCGCCTCCTTCGTCACCCTCGTCCTTCGGGATCTGACCGAACAAAAGGAGTTCGAGTCCCGCCTACTCCAGGTGGCACACACCGATCCCCTGACGGGGCTCCCCAACAGGACCGCCCTTGTCGACCGTCTCTCCCGTCTCCTTGGTTCTTCGGAGTCTCTCCCCGCCAAGGGAGGGGCGCTCCTCTATCTCGATCTGGACCGATTCAAGGGAATCAACGACTCATTGGGCCACGATCGAGGAGACGACCTCATTCGGGAGGTCGGAAAGCGCTTGTCTTCGTGCGTCCGGCGAAGCGATTTCGTCGCCCGGACCGGCGGGGACGAATTCATGGTGATCCTGGAAGGGCTGAGCAATCGGGAGGACGTCCGGAAAGTGGCCGAGACGATCCTCGACGAGGTGGCTCGTCCCTTCGACTTCGATCCGGCCCCGGTTTTCGTGAATGCCAGCATCGGAATGGTCGTCTGGCCGGAGGATGGAAAGAGCGTCGACTTTTTGCTTCGGCGGGCCGATATTGCCATGTACCGCGCCAAGGAGATCGGACAAGCCGCCGTCGCCTATTCCGAAGAAGACGGACAGAAAGGCCGCCGGCGGTACGAGACGGAACGGGAGCTCCGGCGGGCTCTCGAAAACAATGAATTCGTGCTGTATTTCCAGCCCCAGGTGGACCTGTCCGCGCGCCGCCTGGTGGGGGCGGAAGCCCTCATTCGCTGGAATCATCCCGAGCGCGGACTCGTTTCCCCCGACCAGTTCATCCCGGTCGCCGAAAGCTCGGGGCTCATTGTCGCCATTGGCACCTGGGTCATCGAGGAGGCGTGCCGCCAGTTGATGCATTGGAAAAACTCCGGAACGCCTCCCTTTCGACTCACGGTCAACGTGTCCGGGCGGCAATTCGAGCGGGGAAGTCTCGCCGACATCATAAAGGCGGCCCTGGAGAGGTCAGGGGCCGAAGGACGGCTCCTGGAAGTGGAAATCACGGAAAGCATCCTGATGACCCGCTCCCAGACGACCGCCGTTCTCCAGGAGCTGTCCGCCTTGGGAGTCCGCACCTCCATCGACGATTTCGGGACGGGGTACTCAAGCCTCTCCTATCTCACCCGTCTTCCCGTCTACAAGCTCAAGATCGATCGCTCCTTCGTCACGACCCTTTCGTCGGACCCGAACGTGCGGGCCATCACCACCGCCATCATCACCATGTCCTCCGCCCTGGGGCTCCGGACGATCGCCGAAGGCGTGGAAACGCGCGAACAGCTCGACATCCTCAAAAAACTCGGATGCCATGAGATACAGGGCTACTACTTCAGTCCGCCTCTACCTGTCGAGGACTTTTCCCGCTGGATGGCCTCCCCTTTTCCCGCGAAGATCTAGATCCCTCTTTTTTACCGGTATCATATTCGATTAATATTAATAAAAGTGATGTTTTTATTTGACAATCCGGATTGTTGGGGTAGATTGAAAATATCGAATTATTTAAACTGTCAAACCTGTCGAGAGATTCCTTTGGAAGGGGCCGGGCCTCATGGCTGACAACATTCTGTCCCAGGACGAAGTCAACGCCCTCCTGCGCGGCCTTGTTTCCGGAGAAGTGGAGACAAAACCGCCCGAAGATTCCGGCACACCCTCCGGAAAAACGCCTCGAGAGTACAATCTCGCCAGCCAGGAGCGGGTGATCCGGGGCCGCATGCCGACCCTTGAGATCGTCAACGAGCGCTTTTCCCGATTTTTTCAGGTCTCGCTCTCCTCCCTTTTGCGAAAGTCGGCCGAATTCTCTCCCGTGGTCACCGAAATGATCAAATACGGAGAATTCATCAAGAAGGTGCCGCTGCCCTCCAACATCAACATCCTCCGGCTCGAGCCCATGAAGCGGAACTTCCTCTTCATCCTCGACGCCCGGCTGGTCTTTCTGCTGGTCGAGCACCTCTTCGGGGGGATCGGCCGGGGGCACGTGAAGGTGGAAGGCCGCGACTTTTCCCCCATTGAAAACCGGATCTCCCGGAACGTGCTCTCCCTGGCGATGGGGGATTTCGAGCGGGCCTGGGCTCCCGTCCATCCGGTGGCGGCGACCTATATCCGCTCCGAGGTCAACCCCCAGTTCTCGGCGATCGTCTCGCCCACGGAACAGGTCATTTCGCTGACTTATCACCTTGAGATCGATGGACAGGGTCGTCCGGTCTACCTGTGTATTCCCTATTCCACCGTGGAGTCGATCAAGGAAAAGCTTTATACGGGCTTTCAAAGCGACCAGTACGAAGTGGACCACCATTGGATCACCCGCTACCAGTCCCAGCTTCTTAATGTCCCTGTGAGGCTTGTGGCCGAACTGGGACGAGGGACGGTGCGTCTCTCCGAGGCCCTTCGGTGGAAACCGGGAGACATTGTGCCCTTCGATCGCCATGGAGACGATCCGATCGATCTTCGAGTGGAAGGGGCGGTACGCTTTCGTGGACAGGCGGGACGTTTCCGGAGCAATCGGGCGGTTCGGATCACGGAGCGGGTCTTTCCGGACCTCTCCGGTCTTCGGAAGGACGAGGAGGACTCCTAGGGGGATCGAGGGAGGAACATCATGGCGGCAGGCTCCAGAAGGAAGGCGCAAAAGACGACCGAGGGGGACCCCATCAACCTTGATCGCTGGCTCGTCTCCTATGCCGATTTCATCACGCTTCTCTTCACCTTCTTCGTGATGATGTACGCCGTCTCCTCGCTCAATGAAGGGAAATACCGAACCATCTCCCACGCCATCGTTGCCACCTTCCGCCATCGTGAGCCCCGAGCGCGCCTCCACGTCCTCTTCTCTCCCAATCACTCTCAATCCGGACTGGCCACGTCGAAAACGTCCATCGTCCTGACGCGGGCTCTCGAAAGTCTCACGCGGACCGCTTCCTCCCCGAAGGACATCAGCGTGGTCGAAACTTTCCGGCACCTTCGTGTCCGGATCCAGGCGGGCTTTCTTTTTCGGGAGGGTCGTGCGCATCTTCGGAAGACATCCCGTCCCGTTCTTGCCGCCCTCGCCCGTCTTCTCGCCACCAGCGGCGTCTCCTTTCGTGTCGAGGGGCACACCGACTCTCTTCCGGTTCACGGCCGGTATCGGAACAATTGGGCCCTGTCGGGGGCCCGGGCGGTCAATGTCCTCTCCTTTCTTCTCTCTGCGGCTCCCATTGACCCCAGAAAGACAAGTACCGTCGCCTTCGGCTCCTCACGACCTCTGGTCCCAAACGATACGAGCGACCATCGCCGTCAGAACCGGCGGGTGGAGATCGTGATCTTGAAAAAGTAAAAATGTGCGGAAGAAAGAGGAAAGGCAGACTCTTTCCATGGAAGACTTCTAGATCACCACAGTTTTTTCTGGGGAGAAGAAGGGATTTTCCCTCACGTTTCCTTCTTCCCCCAATGAAGCGAAGGGGTTGGAGACGGTCCGGGTTTCCCAAAGGCGGTAGTCTACCGACAGGGGCGTATGGCCGTGAATCCACAAAGAGGGTCTATAGGCGCAGATCATTGACTCCACACTTGTAAATAAAGGCGTATCTCCCGACCCATCGATATATTCAGCAGGAAGAGAGAGGGAGGATGGGGCAAAGTGGGTCACGACTACCGTGGGACCCGAAAACGGAAGGGAGAGGCGCTCGAGGAGCCAAGCGCGATCATTGCGATGCCTCTCCAGCGCCTCAAGCGACCAGAACCGTTTCAGCAACAACTTCTCTTTCTCGACCCCGGCAACGTCGGTCCATAGGGTGCAGCCCAGAAACCGCACTCCATAGATCAGGATTTCCACTCTGTCCAGAATGATCGGACCCTCTGGCATCAGGGCCCTCATTGCTCCCAGAGAGTTGCCCGAGGAAAGTAGCATGGTATCTCGGTCGCCGGGAACGAACAAAACCGGCACTTTCGTCTGCGCCAAAGCGGTCAGATAATCTCTCCGAAATGGAATCTTTTCCTGGAGATTCCCCGCCAGCACCAACACATCCCCCTGAATATGTCCGGGAGGCAAAGTCCGGTGTCCATGATCGAGGTAGAGATCCGATGCGTACTGGATCTTCAAACAACTCCTCCTTTCCATCGGAGAGGCAAGTGCATCTGCGGGCAGGTTGCATATGACATTGCTAATTTTTGATAGGCTGTAAGCCTTCTCCATCCCTCCTTAATGCGAGGTTTTTGAATACAAAACCCAAACTAAAATGGGCTTGGAAAGTGTGTGGAGAGAAGGAGGGTGTTATTCTGATGCCTAACTTTCCCCTGACTGACTTTTGAGAAATCATAGATTGAAATTTTATCATCATATTTTTTTTTGATTTAATCAATAGTATTGGAATGATTTTTAAATAATTTAAAATTAATGAGTATTATATTTGTAGGAGACAGATTTAAATTGGCGAAATTGTAAAAGCATCAATAGCGGGGATTTCGGCCCGTCCGGAGCGCTGGCGCCGGGCCCGAAGGTATTCCATGCCTTGGGGAAGAAAGTCGAACTATCAGTGGCGTAGGCAGGCCCGGGAAGAAAGTGTTGCCTCTAGCGGGCACTCCGGTTCCGGATCATGTCCAGAACCTCCCGGGCCGTCAGTCCGGATGTCTTGGCCAGCGCCTCGACATCTTTCCAGTTGCCCGGCGTTGCCTGATCAAAAATTTTGTCGAACATCTCAGGGGTGATGTGTCCGTTCGTGATGTCGATCATGGTCGTTCCAGGAAGGAAAATAGGGGGGGCGTCCTTGTCCGGCGGGATTCCTTCCGCTTTCCATCTGGCCCCCGGAATCAGGGACGGACGGATCCACGGTGTCCCGGGTTTCTTCGGGACATGGTTGTCGGACATTTTTGTGGTGAAAAACTTTCTCGCCAGAATGATCCGGAGATCCCCGGACCGGAGAAGAGCCAACTGTGGTCCTTGAGAGAGAGTTGTCGGACCTTCAGGATCCGGAGATAGCGTGGCCATCGAGATCTCCGAATCAAGAAATGCTTGGGCGGCTTCGATCAGCGTTTCCGGTTCGTGAATTGCCACAAACCAGAGATGGATCCGGGAGGGATCGAGCGTGAGCCGCTCCGGATCGATCGAAAGGGCGGAAAGAAGCAGGGAAACGTTTCTCTCGGAGAGAGAGATTTCCCGGCCACGGAGCCAGTTCGAAAGGTTCGCGGGCTCGAACCCGCAAGCGCTGGCCCAATGAATGTTCGATTTGTCGGAAAGGGTGATGAGGATCCGGGCGAGTCTTGATAGCTCCGATGAGGATGCCAAGAGGTTCTTCTCCTGATTGGTCGTGTGAAATACTATTGCGGATTCTGTAAAGGTACCGGAAAATCCGGGTTTTTTCAATTGGTCCGTCGTCCGTCTGACAGTTCTCCGATCGGACCCGGTCTCCCGTAAAACCAGCCCTGGCCCGAAGCACATCCGATCTTTCCGGCAAAACGAGCATGCGATTTGGTTTCGATGCCTTCCCCCAGAATACTGATATCAGTCCTCCCGATCGCTCTTACGACGCCTTCGACAAGGTCCCGGGCAGGCTTCCCCGTCGCCTGAACGAGCTTCCGGTCGATTTTCACGAAGTCGACCGACAGGTCCAGAAGGCGGGAGATATTCGAATGCCCGGTTCCGAAATCGTCGACCGCGATCCGGAATCCCCGACGCTTCGCCTCGACAAGAACCGACTCCTGTTCCGGTTCAAGAAATTCCTCCAGAACTTCGATGACCGGCACAACCCCGGAGGGAAAACGCGACAGCCAGGGAAAAAGGAACGAAGAAACGCATTGTCGGGGCGAAAGATTGAAGAACGCCAGAAAGGGTTCGTCTCTGGGAGGAAGATCCAAAAGATCGGAAACAACCCGGTCCATCTCCCATCGGGTGAATTCTTCCCATGCCTCTCTCCGGGCGACCTCAACCAACATCTCGATGGGGCTCCCGGCCGGGGGACGGAGAAGGGCTTCCGCCCCGACGGTTCGCCCATTTTCGAGATTGACGACGGGTTGCCAGTGCAGACGGGTTCCCCTAATAAATTCGTTAAAGGGTTCGGACGCCGGGAGGGACATTTTTTCCTTCTTTCCAAAAAATAATAGATGGTATTGACTAATACCATGTAAAATGTTTATATGATTCAAGCAACACATTCAAGCGGAGCGGCAAAAGACACAGGAGTCGTTTCCGATGACCTTCAAGGCGATAAATGACGCACAAGACACTGTTTTCGCCCTAGGAGACAGTGAGATGACGCAGGAGGCACCTGTGTTGCCATATGATGCACCGCCTGACCACAGGTGGCATGGGTGATGACTTGGAAGGATCGGAGAAGATGTTGTTTCTGGACAACTGTTCTGGCGGGGGTGGCTGTCATGATGACCGGTTGCGCCTCATCGTCTGTCTCTTTCAAGGAAAAGGAGAAGACAATCCTGCAGGACGATACAGCGCCGGAGATCTTGTCAAAAGCGGCCCTGCGCATCACCCGGGACTGGGATCGGCTCCTGGCCTACCAGAGCCATCTTCCTCCTCCCGCTCTCGGAATCTCCCGGGTTCAGAAAACAGGAACAATGGGGCGACGGTTTACCCTCAAATATGTCGGTCCGGTGGAACCCTTTCTGCGGCATCTCGGAAAAGTCGCCCGATGGGAAATGAAGGTCATAGGGAAGAGACCGGCGTCCGAACCCATGATCGAGATCAGGTCAAAAAAAGAACCTCTTTACGACATCCTTCGGGATGCCGGCGTGCAGATCACTCCTGCCGCCTGGATTGTCCTTCGCCCCGAGGGGCGGGAGATCGACCTGGTCTATCCGCCCCCTCTTCCTTCCCGACCGGTCAAAGCATACGAAGGGCGCCCCGGTGAAAAATAAGATTGCCTTGCCGTCCATTGCGCTGATCCTTTGCCTCCTGCCGGAAATCGTCTTCGCCTCCGGCATGTCTTCCGGGTCGAATTCCAGAAAGGCGCTCCCGACCCTCGGCCAGGCCGAGCATCCATCAAGGCCGGACGACAAGATTCGGAAACGGGCGCTTCGTCAGGCCGCGCAAAAAAAAGCGGCCTTGTCGTGGGGCGCCCAGACGGGGTATGCCAGAAAGACTCAGATGCGAAATCGCTGGCTCCGGAAGGAATCCCTCCTTCTCGATCGGGTGTTCACGTTCCGGCCGTTTCTGTCCTCGGACGAACATGTGCTCCTTCCTTCGGTGGATGCCGGGAAGCGGGCATTCAAGCTCGAATCTTCGACCTCCTCGGATTCGACCCTTGTGTCCTACCGCATTCATGAGCCCGCCCGGGTCATTTCCATTCCTCCCACCTTCCGGGATTATCTGATTCTTTCTCCCGGGAGCCCCAAGAAGGTCAATTCTCTTCTCCTTCCCAAAAACTCGAAGGAGAAAAAGCTCTGGAAAAAATGGACGGACAAGGGATGGAAAACCGGGGAGCGACTCTCCGATCAGGCGTTCCAGATCGGAATGCGACGGCTTGTCAGGGCGATCGAGGGAAGAATCCGTTTTTACGAACTGGCGATTTCCGGACAGATCGAACGGCCCACCTGGGCACGATCCCCGTCCGCCACTCTCCGAACGGGCGAAGTCCTTGAAATAGGGGACACGGTTCTTCGGATCACGAGACCGGCCCGGTTTACGGCGACGGAACACTGGAAACCGCTTGAAGTGAAGGAGGAGGAAAAGTGAGCCTTTCTCTCCCAGAGCTCCGCGATCCGGTCCGGCATGACCCGGACAGTCTCGATGCCCTGCTCAGGACCCTCGTATCGGCCGGAGCCTCGGATATCCTTCTTGTTTCCGAATCTCCCGTCCGGGCCTATCTCCGGGGACGATGGGAGACGGTCGGAACGAGAGCGGTCAAGACCCATGAGCTCGCGGACATCCTGAACGCCATCGACATGGCGAACGCATCTTCGATGGTGGCTTCGGGAGCGGCTCGAAATATCGCCTACGAAGTGTCGTTGGGGAACCGGGACTCCCGTTTGAGATTCCGGGTCAACGCAACGGGAACCCGGCGGTCCGGGCCCCGGGATCTGAAGATCGTCCTTCGAAGCATCCCCGACACGCCTCCGACGCTCGAATCGATGGGGCTGCCTTCGGAGCTCGTGGCCGCGCTTTTCCCCCTGGACGGGCTGGTCGGCGTAGCCGGCGCCACGGGATCCGGGAAAAGTACGCTCCTGGCGGCCAACCTTCGAGAAAAGCTCGAACGGGGCGGGTGCCATATCGCCACCGCCGAGGCGCCCATCGAATTCGTCTATGACAAAGTCGAGACCCGGGACACGGGAATCATCGTCCAGAGCGAAGTTCCCACCCATCACCCCTCGTTCGGGAAAGCCGTCGAGGAGATGCTCCGGCAAAAGCCCGATGTCATCCTGGTCGGCGAATCCCGGGACGCGGAGACGATCGCGAATACAATATTGGCCTGTCAGACCGGGCACGCCGCCTATACGACGGTCCACACCAACGGAGTGGGCGAAACCATCGGCCGCATGGCGGAGGCATTCCCCGGTCCCGAGCGGGATGCCGTGGCTTCCAAGATCCTTGCGGCCATGAGGGTTCTGGTCCATCAGAGGCTCGTCCGGAAAGCCGACGGTTCCGGGCGGGTTCCCGTCCGGGAATGGCTCGTGTTCGACCGGGACATCAAAAGAACTCTCATGGCCTCACCATGGTCCAACTGGCCGTTTCTGATCGGCGATATTCTTGTGAAAATGGGCCAAAGTGCCTCCCAGGATGCCCGGCGTGCCTGGGAGGCGGGACTGATCTCGGAAGAATCCCTTCTGGCGATCGAAGGAGGGGCCTGATGTGGCGGTGGGCCTCCGGAGTTCCCCGTCTCGGCCCGGTCGACGCCCGGGCGGGCGTCGCGCTCCTGATCTTCTTTTTTCACATGCGGCTCTGGACGCTGGGGGTTGCGCTTCTTGGAGTAGCGTTTTTTGGAGTTCTGGAACGCTTTGGTCTGACGTTGCCGGTCGCCTGGCGGGTTCTTCTTCGGGCAATCTCCGGCCCGGTCGTCTGGCCGGAGAATCCGATGAAGCCCGTGTACCGGTTCTACCGGGAATATTGAAGAGGAGGAGTCTATGTCCGCAGCAGAAGAACCGATTATCAATGTGGGTCTTGACGACGGATATGCCGCCGTCAAGGTGGCCTGGTATGACGGGAACGGGGCGATCCGGACCCATTCCATCCCCTCCCGGGCCCGTCAGGGATCATACGGCATCGGTTCATTCGACAGCGACGGGACGGTCGGAGGATATGAAACCGATGGACTCCGTTTCACGGTAGATCCGGGCGTGATCGGCGACACCACGCGCTTTCCGGATTACAATCTGTCACCTTTGGCCCGGATCCTTACCCAACATGCATTGATCTCGGCCGGTTTTTCAGGATCGTCTGTCCGGATTCTGTCCGGGCTTCCTCTCAACCGGTATTTCAGAGACGAAAAGAAGAACACGGATCTGACAGCCCGAAAAATCGAGAGTTTTGGCAGGCCGGTCAAACGGCTGGATGGAGGCGCTCCTCCCCGGATTGTTTTCCACGAGATCTTCGCCCAGGGACTGGCCGCGGTGGTGGATTGGCTCTCCGACGGAAGGACTATCAGATCGCAGGACGGCCCCGTTGGGGTTGTCGACATCGGTGGACAGACGACCGACATCTCCGTGATTCTTCCTCCCCGTCGGGTCGATCACGAGCACATGGCGACACTGGAAACGGGGTCGCTGGATGTCCGGGCTCTTCTTAAGCGCCGAATCCTGGTTTCAAACGATGTCGACGAAATCTCCGACCGGACACTTGACATTGCTCTGGAAAACGGTCGAATCCGACTATATGGAAAGGATGTCTCTGTTGAGAGGGAGAGGGAGGATTCGGTCAGGGAGATCGAATTCCGGCTATTGAACCAGATTCGGGCCGTATTCGGAGATATGCTCCCGAGTCTCGACGCCATCCTGTTCGTCGGCGGAGGAAGTTTATTGTTCCCGGGGCTTGCGAAATTCTTTCCGAACGGGGTCATCCCGGATCAACCGGAGTTCTCAAACGCCCGGGGGATGTTGAAGGCCTTGTCTCTTTCATTGTCGGGAAGAGGATGATGTCCCGTCCGAAGAGCCCGACCGGAAATCGTCGGCGGATCCGGATCTCTCTGACTTGTCATACCGGAATCGAACCCATCAGGAAGTTTATGGAATTCTTCTCCTCCGCCAGGAGAGAGGACCGTCCGGAGTATCTGCGGATGTGTCTATGTGTCGGCTTTCGTGCAGGATGTCCGGACCGGAGCGATTGGCCGCGCCGTCCCGATCCCCGTGGAAAAACGCTGAAGATAACTCTCGATTTTTGCGCGGATCATCCCTGTCTCGGGCCATTTTTGGAGAAATATGACTCTGAATCCTGGGATAGACAGACCCGATGGGTGCTGGAAACGATTGTTCTTGGGCACGAGATTCTGTCCGGAACTCTTTCGGGAAATAGCGGAAGAGAGATGCGCGCTCCGGAAGGGGAAAGAGCGATTTCTTCCCCGAGCCAGGCGTCGAAAGATATTTTTGGAGGATTGTTTACATGAAACCATCAATATTGTCTGTCGGCATGAGTGCATTCGTTCTTCTTTTGTCATTCGGACCCTCGGCCCATGCGTATTTTTGCGGGGATCCGGTGTCGGACAACTGCTCCGTTCCCCAGGAGAGCCAGAAAACCCAAGGAAAGGGTCAGTCCCCGGTGAACACAGAGAGCCATCCGACGATGACTTATGTGCTTTCTCCGGACCGGGGCCTGAAAGAGAATTTCGAGTCCTGGGGGAAGGCCTCCGGATGGAAGGTCCTCTGGCATTCGGAATACAGCTTTCCGGTCAAGGCCCGTTACGTGGCCGGGAGAAGCTTTCTGGGGGCGGTCCGGCGCAGCATCAAGGTCTTCAACGCCGGATCCGGCGGATGGCTGAAAGTTCATGCGTACCTTTCGAACCATGTGCTGCTGGTCGAGGACGGGCGATGAGAATCTTCCCCGTATTTCTGGGGGTCCTTGTCCTTCTATCCGGATGTATGGCGGAAAGGAATATGAATCTGTCGGATATCTCCCCTCAAACCTTCGAGTCCCTTCCCTATGAGGGCGGGGGCCTCCTGTGCCGGACTCCCGTTCCCGTCCCGAGTCTCCGGGTCGTCTCCCGGACTATTCAATCTCTGGCGGGGACAGATGGGCGAATCCGGGAGGCGGTCCTCCCTTCCGGAATGGCCTTTGGGATCTGGACCTCCGCGAGCCGGGCCCAAGCGATCAGAAATTACGTTCGAAGTCTCTCCCGTGGTCGGGAAGTTCGGGTTTCCGTCAGATTGACCCGGGTCGACCGGTCTACTCCTTACTTTTTGCGGACGTTCCCGGTCAAGACCCGGCATGCATTCATGGCTGCCCGGTGGAGAGAAGGCGTCAGAGTTTTGGCTGTGAGGGGATTTTTCATGCGATCCGGCCCCCATATTGTGCCGGTCTTTTCCCTGGAAGAACGATCATCGGGCTGGTTCTCCTGTCGTACGGCGACCCCAGGAATCCCCGGCGGAAGAATTTCATTCGGGAGGCGCCGGGCGAGCGTCCGGGCGGGCACGGAAACCTTGACAATCGACTGGGAGACGAAAAATGCACAGTGGTAAATCGGGAACAGGGATTCTGGGGATCCTTCTGATGGTGCTTCTTACGGGATGTGCCTTCGACAAGCACGTGGATGTCTCAACTTCGAAAGACCTCAACAGGGGATTCAAAACCTTCAAGGATGCGACGCCAAAGCCTCCGGAGGATTTCGAGGTCAGCGATTCGGCGTGGTTCGCGGGAGCGGAAGACCGGGTGCGGCTCAGGCGGTCCGAACATATCCGTCTGCATATCCGCCCGAAGCACCTTCCCGCGCTTTTCAGGAAGCGAATTCTTCTCGTTTCCGAGACGCCCATCGGTATTACCGATATCGCCAGCGAAATCACGACTTCGACAGGGCTCCTCGTGACCGTGACCACTCCGCGGAAAATGGGGATCGCGGGTGAGGTTTCCGGGGGAGTCGGTGGCCTGGGGATGCCGATGGTGGGCGGATCCGCCCCTGCTGGGGGAGCCCCTGTCCCCCACCCGTCGGCCCCGTCCTCCGGATCTTCCGGGGAAACGTTTCTCAAGAAAAAGATCCGGGTGGACTGGGACGGATCCCTCGCGGATCTTCTGGATTATACGGCCAGCCGGTTCGGAGTCTTCTGGACGTACCGGAATCATGTGGTTTCCTTCGGACGCACGACCACCAAAATCTTTCGGATCAATGCCGCTCCCGTCATGAATATCGTGTCGAACTCCATCTCCGATGCCGGAATGACCGGACTTTCCAGCGTCCTGATGAACGAAGGTGCGGGCGGCATGATGGGCGGTGGCATGATGGGCGGTGGCATGATGGGGGGGGCCGGCATGATGGGCGGTGGCATGATGGGGGGGGCCGGCATGATGGGCGGCGGCATGATGGGGGGGGCCGGCATGATGGGCGGTGGCATGATGGGGGGTGCTGGCATGATGGGCGGTGGCATGGGCGGAAGCGGCCAGAACGTCTCGTCTTTTTCCATCTCCACGGTCTGGAGCGAGATTTCGCAAAGTCTTAAATCGATTCTGGGAGGCCGGGGAAATTATTCCATCGCCCAGTCGGCAGGAACGATTACCGTCACGACAACTCCGCGGATTATGGGAGAGGTCGCCCGCTACGTGCACGATCTGAACAACTCCCTCTCCCGGCACGTCTGGCTCAAAGTGGAAGTTCTGGACGTCAATCTCACGGACCAGAACGCCAACAGCTTCAACCTGTCGGCCGCCCTGCACGGCCTCGCCCAGAGCGGATCCATCCTCACGACCGGGCAACCAGGGGTCTTTTCGCTCGCGGGAGCCTCACCCGTCACCTCGACGACCCTGACACTTCCGAACTCTTCCACGAACGCAGTCATTCACGCGCTTTCCGCTCTCGGCAAGACATCGGTGGCGACCCGCTCCTTCGTCACGACACTGAACGATCAGGCCGTTCCCGTCCAGAACGTCCAGAACATCGGATATCTGATGGAAAATCTGGCCGGAATCGCGGGAATCGGTCAATCGACATTCACCCAGAACATCCCGGGATCCGTCACCGTCGGATTCACGATGACCCTGGTGCCCCATCTCCTCGACAACAAGGAAATGCTTCTGGGCGTTTCGATCGACGACACCAACCTGAACCAGATGCAGACCCTGAGCTCCGGAGGCGGATCGATCCAGCTCCCGAACACCTCCCAACGATCGTTTATGCAATGGGTCAAACTGACGTCCGGACAAACGGCGGTGATCGGGGGCTACGAGCAGACCCGCAGGGTCTTCCAGCAGAACGGCACGGGCACCCCGTCAAATTTCTACCTTGGTGGAGGCCAGAATTCCCAGATCGTCCGGGATGCGATCGTCATTCTGGTCACGCCTGTCGTGGGAGGGTAACCATTGGCCCAGGTCGTCCGGATCGGAAAGAAAAAATACGCGGTCGGCCTCTCCTGGGGGCCCTTGTCTCCCGACCGGCCGCTCAGAGCCCAGGCGATAGAGAAGACCCGCAACAGCAAGAACGATCTCTTTGTGACCGCAGGCGACATTGAGCCGATGGTTGGCCACTGCGACCAGGGGAGCGGCGTAAAGGCGGGTCTTCCGGTCCTGGCTCCGCTGGTCGCCGATGTCTGGCCTGCCAACACGCTGATCGCACTGGCTCCGGACGGACAGCCCGCGATCGGATTTCAGATATTGAACGGGATCATCTACGACGATGTGGCGGGGAGTGTCGAGGAAATCCGGGCGTGGTTCGACGGACTCGTCGGGGAACACAAGTGGGACTATGTCTCCTCCCCCTGGGGGGGCAACTCCGCCGGGATCTCCGCTTTTGGGGAGTCCCTCCGGACGAGTGGAATGAAACCTCCGAAACTCCATTCGGTCAACGAGGGGAGGGGGGCTGCGATCAAAGCCACCGTCTTGATCCTTCTCGTTCTGGCCGGCTTCGCCGTCGTTTCCAAGATCGTCCGTGATCGTCGGGAACTGGTCGCCCGGTTGGTCTTGGACTCCCGTCATATGGTCATTCGCGTGACGCCCCCGGCCCGCATCGTCCCTATAGGAGCGTTTGTCGCGGGGTGCCTGAAAGCCATAGACCGGATTCCCTCCGAGGCGGCCGGGTGGACGGTCCAAGGCATCTCCTGTCGCCCCGACAAGGTCTGGGTCCTGTGGAGACGGTCCTTCGGATCCGGAACGATCCGGGATCTTGAAAAAACTCTTTCCAACCGGGTCAAACTCGTCGGAAAGAACAGGGCCAAGACCGGGATATCCCTTTCTGTCCCGAAATCTGAAATTCCCGTTGAAAAACTTCCGGATCTGGAAGAAGAACAGAAAGATCTCGCTTCTGTTCTTGAATATTACAACCTCGACTATCAGTCCGATGGAGGCTCGTTTCTTCCGGGATTATCCGGCAGGGCGTCGGCGAGATTTTCAGTCGAACTTCCCGACATTCCGGGAGGAGGACTTTTGTCCGCCTTGGGATCGGTCAACGGACTTTCCGTCCGGGAGCTCGACTGGGCCGGAAAATCGCAGTGGATTTTAAAAGGAGAATTGAAGCATGCGCCGATCATTCTGGTTCGCGACCGTTCTGGCGGTCGCTCTGGGAGCGGGAATTCTGGAACGGGCGGTTCCGGTCCAAGCGGACAGCCTGAATTTGCTGTCCCCTCCGGGAAGCCCGGGAGGAATTCTGTCCGGGAGCGTCAACTCGGTTCCGTATCCGGACACTTCTCAGCCGGAACAGGTCAATTCCGAGGACCAAACGAAAAAAGAACAGGGAACGCCGGGAGCAAGGTCCTCCCTTCCCTCCGTCTCTCCTCTTCCGCGGGGGGGCAGCTTTCCGGGAGTCCCTGAGAATTCTTCATCAACGTATGGCCGTCACCGTTCGCTGGGATCCCTTTTTGAACTCAAACGACAGGAGACCCTTCTGAAGAGGGAAATCGCCATCAAAAAACTGAAGGACCAGCTCAAAGGGCCTCCTGTCAAGAAGATTCTCGACACGGGGACGCATGGGGCTCCCATGACTCTTCTGGCCGCGGGAATCGACGGAAATCGCTATGCCATTCTCGAATGGAATGACGGAAGAAGGATCCGGGTCCGACAGGGAGAAAATCTTCCGGACGGCACCCGAGTCATCCGGATCGACGGCTCCGGAGTGTCCGTCAATAAACGCGGCAAGACCGTGACCTACCCCTATGGGGAATCGTCCAAAGGAAGGCCGGACGGCAGCCCGTCCCGGTTTTCCGGCTTCTCTCCCCCGCCCCTTCCGTCTCCGATGACCGGAGGTCGGCCGTGAAAGTTGTCGAGCTCTCTCCCGGGCGGGTGATAGGGGTGGTGTCCGATCCGGACGGAGACCTGCCGGCCCCCCCCTCGTTTTCGGAGTCGCTCGTGGGATTGGAGGACGGCCGGCTCATCATTCTGGAAAGCTTAAAGGACGAGAAGGAGGTTTTGTCTTATCGAAAGCAGTTTTCGGATTATCTCGACGCGACGGGAGTAAAACTGAGGGCCACCTGGGTCCCGGAGCAGATCTTTCGCTCCTTTCTGTCGACGGTCCGGGAGGTTCCCTCTCCGCCTCTTTCCGAATCAGAGGCCTTAGCCGCCGAATCCGAGCCGGAACCGGAGTCTGCTGCAAGTTCAGAAAAAATGTTTCCGGAAACGGATGAGATCCCCATCCCCGAAGCCCTTTCAGGAAAGGTCGTCGCGACTCCCGATGGACAAATATTCGCCGCGGAAGATCTTCGTGGCAGCCAGGAATTCGATGTCTTTGTTGCACAAGCATCAATGAGGATGGATGCCTTCGGAAAGATTGGCCAATTCCGGGTTTCCTTCGTCTCCGACAGGGAAATGCGGGAGCGCCTCTCGAAGCGGCAGGGAGAAAGTCCGGACGAGGACTGGCGCACGGTTCTGGCCGACATGGACCTTCCAGTCCTCGCCTCTCCCACGGAGGATCAATTGGCCCTTCCCGCTGAAAACTCCAGGAAGGATCCGGCGGAAAAATCTTCCGGAGAAAAACGGGCGGCCAAGGCCCCAGCCCGGAAACCGCCCTCTCCCGAAGGCTCCTCCGGGAACCCGGCCGTCGATGCCGGAAAGGCCCTCCCGGAAGAAAAAGAAGGGGTCCTCGCCTCCCGGGAGGGAGTCCCGGAATGTCTCTCGACACCGTCCGGGGGAACGATTCCGGATTTTCGCGCTCCGGACAACATCGCCTCCATGGTTCTGCTCTTCCTGGACGGCCGCTTCTATGCCTCCCGAGAACACAAGACGAACCAGCACGTCAACTATTACTGCCGACATTTCGTTCCGGATCTCTGGCCCAAGATTTTTGGCGACAAACCTGTTCCGAAGCCGCAGTACGTGCCGTACGAGCACTTGCGGAAAATCCGTCTGGAAAATTTGCCAGAAGAGGCGGCCACCGACGGATTCCGGGCGGAGGGGGACGAGGCTCGGAAAATCATGGAGATCATCCGGGATGCCATCGCCAGAAAAGCTTCAGACATCCACCTTCGGGTCGAACGGGACCGGACCCGGGTGCTTTTCAGAATCCACGGCTGGCTCACGCCCGTCCAGACCCTGACTCACGACGAGGGAGAACGGCTCGCCCGGATCGTCTACAACACGATGCTCGATTCCTCCGGTCGGGACAATATGTTTTCCGACAAGAAACCCCAGGACGGCCAGTTCCGGCAGGATTACCTTCCCCGGGGCACGTTCAACATCCGGGAGTTTCACGCGCCGACGGGCGGAACGGGTCTCGGGACCATCACGATGGTCTTGAGGCTCCAGTACGGCTCAGGAACCGCTACTGCATCGGCCCAGGACATCGATACCCTGGGCTACGATGCCTCCCACCTTGCCCAACTCAGGTTTCTGATGGGGCTCTCCTACGGGATCGTTCTTTTTTCCGGGCCCATGGGATCCGGCAAATCCACCTCCATGGCTGCGGTCCTCTCGATCGTTCTGTCGATGAACCCGCTCGAGGAGGGGAGGGGATTGCATCTCGCGACGCTCGAAGATCCGCCGGAATACGTGATCCCCACCGCCAGCCAGATTGCCGTCCCGGGAGCGCAGTTTTCCGAGGTCCTGGGACGCATCATGCGTTTCGATGCGAATCTTTTGATGATCGGCGAGATCCGGGACGAATCGACGGCCGAAAAGGCGGTCGAGGGGGCCATGAGCGGCCATGTGGTCTACTCGACCGTTCACGCGAACGACGTTCTTTCCATTCCCCGGCGGCTGGACGGACTGAAGGTCCGCAGAGATCTTTTGTGCGACCCGACGATTTTTCGCGGCATGATTTGCCAGCGGCTCGTTCCCCTCCTTTGTCCGGACTGCAAGCTATCATGGGATGAGGGGGAAAAAGCCGGGATCCTGCGGCCGGACCTGACAAAGCGCCTGGAAGACGTTTCCGTGGATCTGGATGCGGTCTTTTTTCGTCGCACCGGCGGATGCGTCTCCTGCGGGAATCAGGGAATCGTGGATCGGACGATCGTCGCGGAAATTCTCATTCCCGACCAGGAAATTCTGGATCTGGTGGCAGGGGGCCGCATGACAGAGGCTTGGCGCTACTTCTCGGAAAAACTCGAGGGCCGCACAATGATGGATCACGCGATCGGCAAAATCCGGGCAGGAGGAGTCGATCCTCGCGATGTCGAGGCCCGCCTGGGATGGATCCACAAGGGATCTCTCGACAGCCGGACGATCCGGGAGATCATTGGAGGGCTTTCATCGTGAAGCCAATATCCGTCTCCGGCCGCATCTATTCATTGAAAAAGAGACTCTCGTTCGGCCCGGGAGTTCGACGAAAGTTCTACGCCGACCTGGCCTCCATTCTCCGGACAGACTCCTCGACCGCCCCGGTCCAGATCCGGGTCGCGATCGAGGAGTTCAAGAAGCTTCCGGGGGCTCCCAAGCCCGCTCTTTCGGAAATCGGAGCGGGACTCGGCCGCGGTCTCGATTTCTCGAGGGCGATCGAGAATCTGACTCCGGAGTCGGAATCCATGATCCTCCATGCGGCGGAATCCACCGGAGACCCCAAAACTCTCGTCCGGCTTCTTTCGACCCTCGCCGCGAACATGGATGAAACCCGGAAAATCCGGAGAACCTTTTTGGGAGCTCTCCGGGAGCCTGCCTTTCTGTTTCTGAACGCGGGGGCGGTGACCGTCTATATTTCAGATTCTCTCTTGCCCAAGATTTTCCAGTCATTCAAAATTTCCAGCGATCGCCTGTTCGGTCTCGCTCGATTGTCCTTCGACCTTTTTTCCTTCGTGCAGCATTTTTGGGTTTTGATCGTCCTCTCTCCCTTTGTCGGAGTTCTTGTCGTGTGGTGGTCTCTGCGTCGGGAATTTCCGGGTCGCAGATTTCTTGACCGTCTTCCGCCCTGGTCCATCTACCGGATGATGCTGGGAACGGAATTTCTGCTGGGGTTGTCCGCTATGCTCGAATCGGGCATTCCTGTCATGGCCGCCTTCGAGCAGATCCGGAAAACGGCGCCGCCGTATCTCCGGGCGCGGATTGTTCCCATTATGAAAATATACAGGCGGACGGGAAAGATGGGCGATGCCATGGAAAGGAGCCGGACCCGGTTTCCGTCGGAGGAGATCATTGTTCGCCTGTCCCTGAGGGAAAAATATGGCGAGTTGGGACAGGCCCTGGCAGAATTTGCGCGGGACTGGAAGGAGGACGGCTTGCCGAAAATCGAACGTCAGGCCCAATACCTGAATTACGGCGCCATGACGCTGGCCGCCGTCGCGATCGGGCTTCTGGGGATCGGGATACTCCAGATCGTGCAGCAGGCGATGGGCGGCCTGGGGATCTGAGAAAAATTTTTTCGGTAAACAAATAAGTAGTATAATAAAATACCATCTTATTTAATGGGGGGAGAATAATGACAAAGACAATTATCGGGTGGAAACAGAATCGACTCCAGATTCTCCGGACCTTGTCAGATGAACGAGGCGGGGTTGACCAGGGGCCAATGGGCATTCTTCTGGGGATCGGGCTGGGGATTATTCTCCTGGCCGCTCTGGTGGGGGTTTTCAAGTTCGCCTTCTCGAGTACGACCAGCGCCATCGCTTCCTCCGGTGCCTTCGAAATTCAGACAGGCGTCCGACAGGTGGCGAGCCCGGGAAATTACGGGACCGGAGACCTGACCTCCGCTCTCATTTCCGCGAAATCCGTGCCGAGCAGCATGATCGTCCCAGGAAATATGTCGACGCTCCAGGGGCCGACAGGAACCTCCTTCTACACGGTGACCGGGAACTACAATACCTTTTCGATCACTCTTTCAGGAATAACGTCTTCAGGGTGTATGAGAATCATCGAACAGACGACTGCGGGAAATTCCTGGTATCAGGTCATGGTGAACGGATCGTCGGTCACCCAGCCCGTGACGGTGCAAATGGCCCAGGGAGTCTGCTCTTCCGGAATAGACACGATCACCTGGGTGTCTGACTGAAAAGGAGAGGTCTCCATGTGGCTCCTCATGGCAATACTGCCTCTCGGTCTCCTTTTGGGCGGGATGTTCCTAACGGTCTCGCATACGAGCGTTCCGGTCCTTGAAAACGCGAACCGGATCAATCTCGAGGCGAATCAGGAAGCGACCCTGTTCCAGTTGTATCGCGAGGCGGTCGCAAACTACCTCGACGAGAACCCCGGGTATGGCGGGACCATCCCCCTTTCGGCGCTGATTCTTCCTGCCGGGACGGTCATTCCGCCGACCTTCGGAAATGCCGTTTCGGGCGGGGTTGCCTGGTCCTGGATTGCTCCATCCGCCTCATTCATCTATTCACCTGGAGCGGTGATGGGACCAGAATTTGCCAAGTCTTTCGGATCGCTTCTTGTGGGGGTGAATAAAAAAGGAGCCTTTGTGTCCCCCTCGGGAATTTCTGTTTCCATCAGCGTTCCGTCGTTCGTTCCGAACGGAGCCATCGTGTCTTTTTGGGAGGTTTGATCAATGTCAAAACATCGCTTTCTGAAATCCTTGACGGATTTCCGTCTGAATGATCGGGGAAATTCATCTTTGCTTGGAATGACTCTTGCCACGATCCTCGGAACGGTCCTGATCGCGAATACGGTGCCTTTCTGGCTTGAAACCCAGCATCATGCGCTTATGGATCAGACGACGGCGCAGCAGATCCGGCAAGTCTCGGATGGATTGGCCGGGTATACCAAGGCCTATGCCGGAGCCATTGAAGGAGTCGCCACGGCCACCAAGCCAGCGGTCATTCCGGTATATGCCCTTATCTCCACCGGGTTCCTTCCGACAGGGACAAACTCCGTGGATCCTTATGGTCAGACGGTGGTCGGGGAAATTCTTCAGCCCAGTCCGGGCATTCTTGTCGGAGCTGTGGTTACCCAGGGAGGAACGCCCCCGGCCGGCTCGCACCTGAACCAGCTCGCGACTCTGATCGGGGCCCAGGGAGGATTTGTCCCCACCTCAGATATCCAGTCCCTTCCAGGAATCTGCGGCACGAACTGCTATCAGGGCTCCGGGGGAACCTGGAAGGCGAGTTTCTCCCAGTATCCCTTCACTGGAGTGGGCCCGGGAAGTCTGATCGCCCTTCAGAGTTACAATTCAAACAACCTTCCTCAGGACTTCTTGTATCGCTCGAATGTGCCAGGATTCCCCCAGGCGAACCAGATGCAGACCAATATCAATATGAACGGGAATAACCTGAACAACGCCGGAACCGTCAATACCTACAATCTCACGAGTCCGAACGGGACCATCTCGACCCAGGCGATCAACACGAATGGACAACCAATCTACTCGGGAATCGTCAATATGAACGGAGTCACAGGGTATACTCAGTGTAATGGTGGTTCAAACAACACATGTGGCGGTGGCCCGGGCTACCAAAGATGGGAAGCATATGCGGGTTTTTCTATAGGCGGGGAACCAATATGTTATGTAGACTGGGGGGCGTATGGTAACACAGGGATTTTCCTCATGCCCTGCGTTTGAACTTAATTTTTCCTTACAAATTTAGGGAATCAATCAAAACAAATAGCAGAAATCAGACTCCCGTCTGATAGCAATTCCCAGACAGGATTTTCTCCTGGAGGTGTGTATGCAATTTGGACGGATGCGTTTGTCCCATAGTCTGCGGCAAACCCTCCCAATGCGCAATAAGCATGCTGACCTATGACATGATTGCCAGACCAGTATCCATAAGTTGAGATTTCACTGCCGGTATCCGAAAGATACAATGCCGAAGCTGAGATTGGTTGTTATGCTCAATCAAAACATGTGACTTCTGGGGCAGCCCCAGAGCTATAGAACCAGGAATAAAGCGTCCATGAGGGCAGTCCGCCACCAAAAAAAGGGAGCACCATAACATTTCCGGCAGGCTGTCCAACAACAGCCGACAAGGCACAATACGCATGTGTCCCCAGCCCCCAGGTTCCATAGCAGGAATTGCCGCCTGTATAAGGCGAAATTCTGCATGGGTTATAAATAGAGACCTGGTTGAACTGGGGGTAGACCTCCCCGACCGTGATTGGTTGTCTTCCTTTTGGCAAGAGTCTCCGATAAGACTCCATGCAGACGCCAATCATTATCGTTGTTCCTCCTTCGAAACACTCCCTCACGATCCGAATCGATTGTTCCTCTTCCTGTCTCTTTAAAAAGCAGATTGTGCCGGTTGTTTCCCTTCAAGCATGCTATGACAGCTATGTTTCCCTGCGTGTTCTGCGCCGATCGACAAGAACGGGCTACGACCGTGTTGTTCTAAAATATTTTGCCGACTGGCTGGAAAAAGACCTCGCCTCTCTGACGGACGACGAGATTCTTAAAAAATATGCGGGGATCCGGGAACAGTCGGGTCCCGCCCAGGCGGCGCTTGCGATCAGGGTTCTGAAAGCCATTTATTCCTATGCGATTGCAAGATTCGGGATTCCGGAGCGAAATATAGGCCGGATCCTTCGTGTTGCCGGAATTGCGCTCACCCCTGTCAGAAAATCACGGCTTATCAAGAAGAACGACCTTCCGAAATGGTACAAGGCCGTGTCTTCCCAAAGCAAAACCCGGCAAGAACGCACAGCGCGAGATATCTTCCTGATCGGACTGTTTACCGGTCTCAGGAAAACGGAGATCATGTCTCTCAAATGGGAAGACGTCGACCTCAGGGGGCGGATCATGACCGTCAGAAATACCAAAAATCACCGGGACCATACCTTGCCGCTTCCGGATTTTCTGGTTCGTCTTTTTCGGGAAAGAAAATCTGACGGGGAGAATTCCGCCCATGTTTTTCCAGGAAAGAAACTGACCGACCGGGTCCGGGATATTGACGATTCCCGCTTTCGGGTGATCAAAGAATCCGGAGTTGCCTTCACGATCCACGATCTCAGGCGAACCTTTGCGACGATCGCCGCAGAAATTGGGATCCCGCCCTACCTGCTCAAGAAGCTTTTGAACCACAAATCCGGAGACGTCACCGAAGGGTATGTGATTTCCACCGTCGAAATCCTGAGAGGACCTCTTCAGAAGATTGCAAAACGGATCGAAGATCTCTGCCAGATGAAACGGAGGGTGATCCCTGAACAAGACAAGCCCCAAGGAATCAATCCCAAGAGGATGAGTGTGATCTGAAACCCTGAAACATTCATGTTGCTTTTATGAAACCTTCATGTCTCCTTTTCTCAATTATGGATGATAAAAATGGAGAAATTCTGCAAAAATCGAAAATGGTCCAATTGTTGCTTTTTTAAACAGGGGATGAATTCTTCCAATGACTGGGATCAAAGAACCTACATCGGTGTTGAGGCGGAGAATTCATCATGAGAAACCTTCTAACGGGGAAGGAGACGCTCTATGGGACTCGGCCCTTCTTACAATCCGATTTCGATCGTTCTCGTCATGACCCTTTTCTTTGTCGGAACGGCGGCCCTTGCCTATTGGTTCGGATCGAAGGATTCGCACTCCTCGAAGGGAAAAGGAAGCTTTTGATTGAAACAGGGAAGGGGAGGGGATATCCCTTCCCTTCGACTTTTATCCGAGGGGATCAAAAAGGATTATTTTTTCATCGCTTTATCGATTTGCTTCTTGATGGTCTTATCGGAATCATTTCCCTGGCATCCTCCAAGCAGGAGAGACGCCGTCACAAGAAGAAAAACCGTAACGAGCCCAAGCGATCGGATGGATTTGATAAAATCCGGCATGAGGGCCTCCTTGTTTTCGGAGTCGGAAAGGCTTTAAAAACTCTTCGTGTTCTGGAATCTGTTAGCTCTGCCAGTCAGGGATCTTTCCCCGGGAATAAAGGGTCTCGTGGATCCTCTTCTGTCTGATGATCATACCCAGGTCGGCGGCATTAATGCACCCCCGTTCGGCCCTTTTCGTCTCACCCCGATCGAGGACCGGAAGAAAGAGATGCTTCCTGGAAATCTTTTCTTTCTCTGCGATATTTTTATTGTCTGACTTTTCCGGATAACCTGCGAACCCTCTCAACGATGTCTTTCTAATGTGACTGCTTCATAGGATTTATCCTTGATTCCCTTGATGCGGGACTCCAGGACCTGTAAAATCTTCAGAAAGTTCATTCTATCAGCTATTCACCTATCGGCGCAGGAACCTTATGACAAAGTCTAACATGGCAAAGCTCCTGGCCCGGCAGTTTCCGGAAATTCGCCTTGTGGATGCCCGGGTGATGATCGACCTCTTTCTGGACGGTATGAAAGAAGCGTTGGGTTCGGGGGATACCGTCGAGCTTCGGGATTTCGGAGTCCTCCGGGTCCGGTCCCGCGCTCCTCGGAAGGGCCGGAACCCGAAAACAGGCGAGAAAGTGATGGTCGCGGGGAAGAAGGTCGTTTATTTCAAACCGAGCCGGATTCTGAAGGGGAGGCTGAAAAGCTGAAACAATTGGGCTTTAATGGAGCGGAAAATTGAATCCTGTGCGTCGGTGCGATCGTTGCGGCGTCTGGTCGACGGAGGTTGCGATCATCCATAAAAAAGTTCTGTGTTCGACTTGTTTCGAGACCTTCAAGCGGACTGAAGGAACCCTCCATGACCATCCTTCCACATCTGAAGAGGACTCTTCAGACAAATCTTCGTCGTCCCCTCCGGAACAACAGTAATTTCCGCAGAAGCCGAACTGCAGTCACTCCTTGCGGGGAGCCATCCTGAAATACAAGATCATTTCAAGTTGAATTGAGGGAGTCCCATTGCCCAAACGTCTTGGAATCGTTGGAAGCTGGGAAAAAGGTTCGGACGGGAGGGACATCAGCCTCGAGAAATTCCTGCACATGGGGGAGATCGAGGTGTTCTGCCCGATCTCCGAGTATCTCGATTTTTCGCTTTCTCTCGGAGCCCCTGTAGAACTGAAAAAGGAAGGACATTATTGGAAGGGAGAGGTTCTTCTCTCCAGGACAGGATATTTGGAGGACAGGTTCCCGTCAAAGTCGTGATCCAAAGGTAACGCCGGAGGGTGGAGGGCTGGAGAGCCAAGGGTGTCGGGATGATTTTCGGAGTTTTTTTTGAGTTTTGGAAGGAGGAATGAGGATCCTCGACACGGCATAAACACGCAGCTCTCCTGTCAATGCGAGGCAGGAGAGAAGGAGACGGGGACGAGATCTGTCCGGTCAGAGGCCGAGGAAGCGAAAGATCCGGGACGGCTTGTTGGAGAAGCGGTCCAGGACCGGAGCAATGGAGGGAGATCCGGCGACTCGCAAGAGGCTGATAGCCATATTTCGGAGGGTGGCCATGACATGAGCCCCATTTCCGGTTCGAGTGGTGCATGTATCTTCCCGGTAGGCGGTATCCCGGACCCAGTGGAGTCGATTCTCGATCTCCCAGTGACCCCGGACGAAGTCCAGGATGTCCCGGGGAGAGGCTTTTTGGGCGGAGAGGCTGGTCACCCCGAAGACGCTCTCCTGGCGGGTTCGTCCGGTTTTCTTGTCCCGAGTGAGCCGATCGATGCGAAAAACTTGTTCAAGGTGGGGGAAGTCGGAGTATCCCGCAAGCTGGGAGGAGACCCAGATGGTCTGGACGGGGGTCCGGCCATGTCCAGAGAAGGTGGCCTTATGGGGAGGGGGAAAAAGCCTCGTTGTCGAGGCGGGCGATCTCGTCTTTGAGAGTTTTTCGGTTGTCTTTGACCGTGAAGACGTAATCACCGCCCTTCTCCCGGATCCGGGAGGCCAGGGCATTTTGGGTATGGAGGGCGTCGGCAGTGACGACCTTGCCGGCGAGGTCGAGCGGCTCCAGAAGCTGGGGGGCGGCCGGGATCTCGTGGCCCTTGGGACCCTCGAGACGTTTCTGGGCGGCCACGGTGCCGTCCTTGTGGATAAGCGCCGCCATGAGACCGACCGAGGAGGAGCGGATCGTCTTGCCGTCGATCGCGATGGCCCGGCCGGAGGAGTGGGCCACGACGTAGTGGGAGAGAACCTGGTCGAGCGCCGCGGGGTCGGCCTTCGACAGGATCCTTCGGATCGTGGGTTCGCTGGGAGGGAGGAATCGCTTCTTGTCCGGCGACCACCGGCATCCGAGGCGCCTGAGCTGTCCCTGGGAGAGATCCTGGACCCAGCGGGCGATCGACTCATAGGAGCGCTTGCCGGCCAAGACCCCGGCCAGACCAATCAGAAGAACGGAGAGGTAGCTGTGACGGATTCCCCGGGCTTTCCGGGGATCGCTCATGGTCGCCCGCAGAAGCGTGAACAGTCCGCTCTCTCCGTCGAGCTGGAGGGAGGCCAGAGGGATCGCTGACATAGAGGTCTCCAAAAGAAGAGGGTCATCGAACGGGGCCGAAAGGACGGCCGGAGCCCGAGGATGGAGGGCCCGGACCCAGATCGTCTTCTTTTGGCCGTGAGCATAATAGACGCCGCCGTTTCTTCCGAACCCCCGGGTCTCTCCCAGGCAGGTCCATCCGGCGGCCTTGTAGCAAGTGCCGGCAAAACGGGAGGGATCCACGAAGGTCTCGGCCAGAAGAATCGGATGATTGAATTGGCGCCTCCAGTCGGAGGAGAGACGGCGAAGGCACAGCCCCAGAATCCGGGAGGCCAGATGGGGGATGCGACGGGAGGGCAGGATCAGGAAGCGTTGGTTGTTGGCGATGTAACGGAGACGGCGGAACTGTTCTGAGGGAGCCCAGCCAATCCAGCGGTCCCGATCGCCGCACTTGAAGGCCGCCGCTCCCCACCCCAGGAGGGCCACCCATTCGGAGCCGGAGAGGGCGACATATTTGAGGGACTCCCCGACCAGAATGCGAAAACCCAGATAGTGATGGGCCTGCATCAGCTCATTCCACCGGGCCTCTTCCTCAGGATGGATCGGGCGCACGGTGATCTGTCGGAGATCGGGAAGGGGTGTGGAGTCGCTCATGACTCCATGTTAACGAAGAATGTCGAAAAAAGCCAGAGGGGGCAAAAAATCCCTCTCAGGTAAGATCTTCTCACCAAAGATGACGGGACCCTGATTTGGAGGAAGGTCCGGATTTCACCCCTCGGGAATTCTCCCTGGCAGTCGGAAGCGATCCCGTCGGCATCTATATCGTGCGTCTGTTCCGCGAGACGCCCGTTACCCCTGAAATCATCGGGGCCACGGCCTATTTGGCCTGACTAAAACAATTTTCCAAGGAAGATGGCGTGCCCAACTCGAATTCCGTTCAGGTCGCTTCTCTCAAAGGCCCCCTCCGTCTCGTCGGAAATATCATCTGGGTTCTGTTCGGAGGATTCTTTATGGCGGCCGGATGGATCCTCGCCGGAATCCTCTCCGTTCTCACGATTGTCGGGATTCCCTGGGGGATTGCCGCCTTCCGGATCGCCGAATTTTCTTTCTGGCCTTTTGGCCGGGAAATGATCGATCGCAACCAGGGAACAACGATGAAGACGATGTCCTTGATCGGAAACATCGTCTGGGTCATTGTCGGTGGCTGGTGGATCGCCCTGGGACACCTCTTTTCGGCTCTTCTTTGCACAATGACGATCGTCGGAATCCCATTCGCCTGGCAGCACGTCAAGCTGGCCGGGATCTCCTTGACTCCGCTTGGGAAAAAAATCGTGCCGATCGAGAGGTAAAAGAGAAAGGGAAGTAGAAAAGGGGCTCACGGATTGTCCGTAAGCCCCGGATCTTTCAGGTTCCTTTCACGACCGCGCACAAGCGGGTGAAGAAGATATAATCCTTCGTCTCGTACTGGATCGAAAAGATCTTTTTGATTCCGGCCTTTCTTGCGGCATCGCGGATCGTCTTGCCGCTGTCTGTCGTCGTGTCGGCGGCGAAAGTGCCGTTGCACACCTCCGTCGATTTGAGATCTCCGGGTTTTTTCGTGTCGACCATTGGGTTCATGGGGGCTTCGGGCATGGCCAGTGTGCATCCGCCAAGAACGATGGTTCCCAGAACGAGTGGGGCCAAGAGTTTCTTCATCAGATTACCTCCTTCGATTGCGTGACCCGCCGGAGTTCGAACGGGAAGGTTTGTGATCCGGCCGTCAGAGCTTGCGCTCCTTCGCCAGGAACTGGGCGACGGCCAGACCCTTCGGATGGGACAGGACGCTGCGCCTGACCACCATCAACGTGACGAGAAGATTCTGGGAGACGGAGGACTTGGCCGCCTGGTAGGTGACCAGGATGGGCACCTGGATCTTCCAGACGTAGACGCCTTTCAA
>JAPTWQ010000020.1 GCA_028064945.1 Nitrospiraceae bacterium
GACAAAAACCCATAACCATTCGGATTTCATGATCGACTGGGAACGGCTTCAGGGATTGGCCCCCTACTGGATGGGTTAAACGGGACCGGAGAGTTCGGAAAGAGCGCCCAGCGGTCCGTCCGGGCAGATGCTTCTGTAGACGCAGCGTCGACATTCTGCCGGATCGGTGGTCGTCCGGAAATTTTCCATCCGGGCGATTCCCCGTTCGGGGTCGTCTATCCGGGAGAGAATTTCTTTTGCCATTGACCGGATATTCTCCCTGGCAAGGTCAAGCATCTCTTCCGTAACCGGGGAGACGTCGAGGCGGTCCGGAAAGTAGGACAGGTAAACCGGGGCAAACCGGATCCTGTCGCTTTCGATCTTCCATTTTTCCTTTGAAAACAACGCGTAGAGACCCAGCTGTTCCTCATGATTTCCGGATTTCTCTGGTTTCCCGGTTTTCCAGTCCAGAATCAAAATGCCGTCCGGACTCTCAAGGGCGATATCAATCGTGACAAAAACAGGGAAATGGAGATTCGCCACCTCAGCGTCCATCGACTCCAGGACATCATCGTTCCGGAGCAGGGAGGAGTAGCCATTTTTCTGGATCTGTCGCAGGGCTTCGGAACGAAAAAAACCGTCGATGGCGGAAAGGGCTCTTTCCACAACGCTTTTCCACTGCTGGTCGGAAACGGCGCTATCGGGATCTTCATGTTCGAGCAGAAGAACCTTGTTTTTGGGACCGGGTGTCTTTCGGGGATGATCCCGGGATCCGCGAAAGTCTTCACGGAGGCGTTTCAGGAGTTGTTCCCGAACATCTCCCGGGTCGGGTTGAGCTCCCGAGCGGAAGACCTCCAGGGTTTCCCGGATGGCTTCATGAACACGGTTTCCGGTCCAGAGATAACGGTTGGTCAGCTTCTTCAGGCGGTAGGCTTCCCGGGCAAGCGGCGATGCCTCCCTTTCCCATCCTCCCCAGGAACCATAGCGTGAAAACCAGTACTGTCGTTCGCAGGTTCGAAACTGGCTTCCCTGGGAGAGAGAGTAAGAAAATCGGTTGACGAGTTCGGCCATCTGGCATGCCTTTCAGGGAGGGGAAGGGAAAAATGGCTGTGTTTTGAATCAGGCTGTGGCGTCCTGGTTCTGGTCCGAACGGGCGACCTTGAGACGAATGCGACAGAAAGTGCAGACTTCTGTGTAGGAAGGGGTCTGGCATTCCCGGCAGAGGTGGGTGGGAGCTTCTTCTGCCTTTTCCGGATAGAAATGACTTCGCCGGTCGAGAAAGCCAAAATAAAAAGCCTGTTTGGTCCCTGGAGATTCCTGTTCGACCTGGTTCATGATCTTTTTATAAAAAAGCTGTTTGGCATTGACCGACATCGGGCATTCATGCACGACGTAGTTGATACCCTTCAAGAAGGCGTAAGCCGCCATTTCTTTTTCTGTCAGGCGATTCAGGGGTTTGACTTTCCGGACAAGCCCCCCTTCATCTGGCAATGCAGGGTTTTGTTTTTCAAGATATCCGTCCTGCCAGTGAAGAATATTCCCGAGCAACCGGGACGCTTCATCGTCCAGGTTGTGACCGGTCGCCACAACCTGACATTCCAGTTTTTTCGCTGCCCGGTTAAAGAGATGGCGCTTTGAAACGCCGCACGCGGAACAGGGAGGGCGATTCGTCAGATCTGCAATGTTGGCGACAGAAGCGCCCACCTCCTGAACCAGGGATTCAACGTGCAGGGAAAGTCCATGACGGAGAGCGAACGCACGGGTTTTTTCGACGGATTCTCCGGAGTACCCTCCAATTCCAAGGTCCAGGTGAAACCCGGTTGTCTGGTATCCCAGCCGGTTCAGGATATCCCAGAGTGCAAGAGAATCCTTCCCGCCGGAAACAGCAACCAGAATCCGGTCGTTTTTGCCGAACATCTCGAATTCGTCAATGGCTTTCCAGACCTGGTCCATCAGGTACGAGTCGAAGCACGCGGCACAAAAAGAGGCATTGTGCCGGGGGAGGTCGATGACTGCCTTTTCCCGGCAGACACGGCACTTCACGACGAGCCTCCCGAAATGACTGGGCGGATCTCCACTTCGATATCGGGAGAGAGCGTTTCGTCCTGGGTCAGGAGCTGTTCTCCCTGAATCACCAGGACGGTTTCCGGGTCGAGGCCGAGGTCCTTCAGAAGTCGATGGACCTTCCGGCGATAGGTGACATGTCCCCGTGTCCCCGTCTGCGCATTGTAGACGGAAAGCATGTTCTTTCCTTCTTTTTCATCATCGGATTCCTTTTGAAAGCCTGAAACCGTCATGTCCTGAAAAACCCCTGCCATCCCGGCCGTCGTGCCGGGATCAAATAATATGGATATCAATATTGATGTGAAGCGTGATGGCTGCAGTCGATACACGGGAGAATTTCTTCTCTTGGGAAAGTATAACAGAAGGAAGAATCCGGGATCATGTCCGGCTCAGAAATCGTGATGGTGTCAGGGGGAAGACGGTTCTTGGGGAAGACCCAGGGCCTCTCCTCTTATCAGGCAAACCAGAGCGAAGCGAAAAGCGGCCTCACGACGATTCGGGTCGGAAATGTTTTCAGCGATTTTGCGGGCTTTTTCTTCCACACTCTCCAGACGGTTCCCGGAAAGAGGCATCGGGATCCGACGGGGTCCGGATACTTTTTCGGATGCGATTCGCTGGACGCGAAAACGGATTGTCATCTCCGGAGCTTCCGGAAACAGGCGACGAATCGCCTGGCGAAACTGAGGCTCCAGAAAGGAAAACTCCTTTCGGTGGAGGGCGCTGTCCACGGCAATGACCAGGATGTTCCTGCTATAGGACCAGGGTCGGGAGTGGGCAGAAACAGGACCCGGAAAACATCGCTCCCAGTCTTTTCGCAGGGCGGCAAGGAGGAGATCGTCATTGGACGCCCATTGAAGCGCCAGTGTTCGGGTCATGGAGCCCAGATCGGTAAAAGCCAAGGCGACTCCGGGAGAGACATGCGTGATTGGTTTGAGTTTCTTTCGGATGATATGGCATAATACGCGCGGCCGTCTGTCGAGGCAACCTAGGTGGCATCTCCCCGGAGTCTCCGGATGGAGTGCCGGGACGGGTTTTGCAACGGACAATACCCTGGAGGGTGATCGACTTATGCCAGAAACTGGAGTGCCGGATTCCGAGAAGGGCGTCGTCTGGACGGAAGATGCTCAGGCATTGCTGAAAAAAGTTCCTTTTTTTATACGGAAGAACGTTGAGAAAGAGGCCGAGGAATATGCCCGCCAGAATTCTTCCGGGAAAGTGGATGCCGGCGTGATTGCCCGCATCAAGTCCCTGAAGACGGACCGGTCGGAAGATCCCGGAGTTCCGGAAGAGTCCTCCCAGACCGAGTCTGCACCTGCCTCTGCGTCGGTACCCTCTTCTTCCGGTACGGGATATAAGACGGCATCTTCTCCCGCGGAGACTCCGGGCGAAGAGCCTCATCCGACTTCCCGGACTGCTTCTGCCAAGGTCGGAGAAGGGGATTCCCCGGGATCGTCCTTTTCCCTTTCGAGAGATTTTTCGAGCTTTTCCCTTTTTCGCCTCGATCCCGCCTGGAGAAAGCTTCATCCCACAGAGATCGGCCATGGAAAGAGAGAGTTCCATGAAGTCGTGAAGTCCTATTCGAACCAGATCGCTGTTTATTCTTACTGTCTGGTCGGACTTCATGGATCGGGGGATCTCCTTCTCTGGCGGACCGGTACGAGCCTCGAGGTACTGCAGGAAATGACCGGAAAAATGTTGTCGACGTTTTTCGGACGATATCTGCTGACGGAAAAAAACTACATGGGATATCTGACCCACCAGAACAGCCGTTCGCTTTTTACGCCCAGCAAGAGCCGGTTCATTCATGTCAAACCTGTCGTCATGACCCGCGAATGGCATCAACTCGCTCCTTTTATTCGCGAAGTCATCGAGCAGGAAGCCCGGGACATCGCTCCCCGCTATCCGGGAGTCCGCCTGACGACCATGGCCAGTTATGGTCTTGATGAATCCGACTATGTGATGGTTCTCGAAAGTGATTCCCCCGAGCTCCTTGTCCAGTTTAACGATGCCTTTCAGGGGGCCCAGATCTACCGGTATATCGATGATTCACAGCGGGGGATTACGGCCATTTCCCGATCCATGTCCGATATTCTGGACCTTTTGGGCGGCTGATGAGATCCCGTTTCTGAAAAAACGTCCGTGTCGGCTTTTCCCAGATGAAGGGAGGGTTTCATGGCGGAACAGGTCCTTCTTCTCAATGCAACCTACGAACCGTTGAAGGTTGTTCCCTGGCAGAAGGCGGTTCATCTTTTTTTTCAGGGAAAAATTGAAATCGTCGAAACGTACGACAGGCAGATCGCATCGGCCCATCTGACCATGCGAATGCCTGCCGTCGTTCGTCTCTTCCGCCTCGTTTCCTTTCATCACGTTCGCCAAATGGTCAAGTTTTCCCGGGAAACTCTTTTTACACGGGACTCCTTCTGTTGCCAATATTGCGGCAAGCGATTCGACAAGCATGATCTGACATTCGATCATGTGTTGCCTGCTGCGCGGGGAGGTCCGAAAACATGGGAAAACATCGTGACGGCCTGTCGGAAATGCAATCACAGGAAATCGGGGAAAACGCCCGAAGAGGCCGGCATGAAACTTCTGAAAAAAGCCGAGCGTCCCCACTGGTCTCCAGCGATTCTGGTGATGATGAACCTCAATTGCCGTGGCCCCAAAGTCTGGGAAAACTACCTGTATGATGCCTCCCGGACGGTGTTTTCCCAAACGGTTGAGCCCCATATGTAGACCGAAGTCAGAAGGGGTTCTTTTTTCCGATTTTTCGGATCTCCCGAACAATGGAGACGCCTTCCCTTATTCCGATCAGGGACGTGATTCCCAGATACAATCCCAGCCCCAGAACAATCACCGGAAGAATTTCTCCCGCCAGCCAGAGGGAACCTTGGGGGGGAAATACGCTGGCGACTCCCTGCCAGAAAAGCCGAACTCCCGCATACAGGACCGCGGATGCTCCCAGAACAGGAAGGGTGTTTCCAAAAATCTCCCAGGGTGTTTTTGTCAGATATTTTTTCAGGCCGGCAAAGATAATCGTCTGGTTAACAAGAGATCCGACGGAAATGCCCGCAGCCAGGGCCAGAATCCCGATGGACCGGTAAAGTGCCGCCGAAAGGGCAAGGTTTGTCAAAAGGCCCCAGAACGCGGCCCACACCGGAAAGCGCGTGTCCTGATGGGCATAGTATACGCGGACCAGAATGCGCACGCCGGAAAAAGACCACAGGCCCAGAGCGTATCCCCAGAGGGCTTCCCGGGTCATGACGGTGCTCTGCGCCGCAAAGGATCCGTGTTGGAAAAGAAGTTTGATCAGGGGGTCTCCCAGAGCCACAAGTCCAGCGGATGCCGGAAGCATGAAAAACAGGGAGAGCCGGTAGGCATCGGCCAGAGTCCTGATCGACTGTTCCGTTCCTCCGGTTTCCAGGCGCTGGCGGGACAGAACCGGCAAAAGAACTGTCGCGATGGCCGCTCCGATCAGTCCGAGCGGAAACTGGACAAGTCGCATGGCGTAATAAAGAGCGGAAATGGTGCCGGACAGCATCAGGGAACCGAAAAAAGTGGCAATCAGAAGATTCCCCTGTGTAACCCACAAACCGCCGATGGATGGAAGGAGCAGTCGGAGGACTTTTCGGGCCCCTGCGTCTTTCCATGCTTTCCTCATCTCCAGTGAAGGAAGGAAATGAATGCGTCCTTTTCCGAGAGGACCCCACTGCACCACCCACTGCAACAAACCGCCGAGAAGGACTCCGAATGCCAGCCCGAAGACCGGGTGACCTCCGGTCAGGGAGGACGGGAAGAAGACCCCGGCGATCAGACCGGCCGAGAAGAAGACGGGAGAGAGTGCCGGAATGAAGAATCGTCCCTGAACGTTCAGCGCTCCCATCGCGAGAGCGGAAAAAGAAATAAAAAGAAGAAACGGGAACATGAGCCGGATCAGGGCGACTCCGACCCCTCGTGTGTCCGGGTTGGACGCATATCCGGGAGCAAGGATCCGGAAAAGGACGGGAGCCAGAACCTCCCCTGCGACCAGGATGACCAGGAGAATGAGACAGAGCAGAAGGCTTACGGCGGTCATCAGTCTCGATGCCCGCTCTTCCCCTTCCTCCTTCAGTGTTCTGGTCAGCTCGGGAATAAATGCGGAAGAGAGGGTTCCTTCGGCAAAAAGTTCCCGAAGCATATTGGGAATCCGGTACCCGATGTAGAAAAGGTCAGACGTTTCCCCGGTGCCGAAGCCGTACGCGATGAGCATGTCCCGGACAAATCCCGTGATGCGGGAGAGAAAAGTCGCGGCGGAAACGGAAAGCATCCGTTTCCGGATCGGGTGGACAGCAGCGTCGGGCGAGGAGGTGGATTCCTTGACGTTTTCGGAGAGTTCCATTATATTCCAAGGGTTGAAGGTTTACCGGTCCCGGCATTCAAAATGCCGGAAGACTTCCCAAGAACTCGTGAAAGGAGCGGACGTTGGCGTCTCACAAGGCAACACTCAAGGATATCAAAAAGAACGAAAAAAGACGGGCCAGGAACCGGCAGGCCGTGTCCATGATCCGGACGATGGCCAAAAAAGTTGAAACCCTGGTGTCCCAGGGCAAGAAGGAAGAAGCTGTCGTGGCTCTGGGCGAAGTGGTTCCGGTCATTGATCACGCTGTCAACCGCCGCATTCTTCACCGCAATTCCGCTTCCCGGAAAATCTCCCGCCTGACGCTGAAGGTCAACGGCCTGTCCTGATCTTTCTGGTGTGGTTTTCCCTCTTCCCGGGGGAAAGAAAGGACATGCCGGCCAGAAATCGGAGCATGATCAGGGAGGGGTCCCCTCCCGACTTCAGGGAGAGGTCCGTTTCCCGGAGAAGAGCATACCCTTCACGAAGGTTTTTTCTTGTCATGGCCCGGGCTGTTTTCCGTATTTTTTCTGCGACAGGAGGGGGAATCCGGTTCTTCGTCGCAAATTTTCCAACGTCCGACGGGGAGCGGATCTCCTCCCGGGCGATCGCATAAAGTCTCCACTGACGGTGCCAGAGAGAGAGAAAAGACAAGGGAGACTGTCCGTTGTCGATGAATCTCTCCCATTGTCCGTAAAGTCTACTGTCGTTTGCCTCCCAGGCATCAAAGAGCCGAAAGACGGACTCCAGCGGATCTTCAAGTCCTTGCTGCTTCAAGTCTTCCAGTGTGACTGTCCGGATTTTTCCGCTTTCCGGTGAGG
>JAPTWQ010000086.1 GCA_028064945.1 Nitrospiraceae bacterium
CCATTGTGTTTGGCACCTTTTGGAGCGCAGACTGTGCGGGGAGGAAGAATCAATGGCACATGGACTTTTGCGAATAACAGCACAGGTAATGGCGGTAATGATTTTGGCTATGTTCTTGTTCCATGTGCTTCTGGTCCAAATGGAGGTTGGTAAAATCTGAGACATGAGAGCCCTATGTGGATCCTATAGGATATTTGTTACTTTCTTGGCATACCTTCCTTGAACTTACCAATGCCATGATTCATAGCATTCAAGGGTTGAGGCTGGGCTTCCGTTGGCTCCATTTTGGGAACATGTGCTATAGGCCAGTCCCTGAGAATTGATAATCCCGCTCCAGGCAAAGCCTCCTTGCGGCCCACAGTTAAAATAGTCACCTGCCGAAAGATAGGCCCAACCGCAAGGGGTCTCAATCCAAATGGCCTGCGAGGGGAACCAGGCGCCCGAGTAGATTGGTTGGCGATGAAAGGTTTTCAACATGGGCCCAAGGCAAGACCATGTGCCCCAATATTGTCCTCGCAAACGGGATATCCACCCACATAGAATAATACCCCCGTCACAGCCTGAGAGTTGTACCAGGGTCCCATTCCAGGTATGCCGATATTGGTTGAGCCAGATGTGGCCGTGATTGGTTGTTAACAAGCGTTCTCTTCTGTCGGATTTGCAGGAGTGCTCGTCTGACAGGTGTTGACCCCAACGACATAATTTGGCGTTCCACCTACGGCACAATACGGAGGCGTTCCTGCGTTTAAATAGTTGGGAACTCTGGCCCCTATCGTTTGCCAACCATTACACAATGTATCAACAATGGCGCCGTAGGGAAGAGAAACCCCTGTTAAATATCCGCCCCCCAAATTAATTGGTTGTCTTCCTTTTGCCAGAAGTCTCCGATAAGACTTTCATGAAGACTCCAATCATTATCGTTGTTCCCCCTTCATCCCATTCCCTTACGATCCGAATTGATTGTTCCTCTTCCTGTCTCTTTAAAAATCCGGTTGTGCCGGTCATTTCCCTTCAAGCATGCTATGACAGCTATGTCTCCTTGCGAGTTCTACGCCAATCGACAAAAACGGGCTACGACCGTGTCGTTCTAAAATATTTTGCCGACTGGCTGGATCGGGACCTCTCGTCTCTGACGGACGACGAGATTCTTAAAAAATATGCGGGGATCCGGGAGAAGTCTGGCCCCGCCCAGGCGGCGCTTGCGATCAGGGTTCTGAAAGCCATTTACTCCTATGCGATTGCAAGATTCGGAATTCCGGAACGAAATATCGGCCGGATTCTTCGTGTTGCCGGAATCGCGCTCACCCCTGTCAGAAAGTCACGCCTTATCAAGAAGAACGACCTTCCGAAATGGTACAAGGCCGTTTCTTCCCAGAGCAAAACACGCCAGGAACGCATCGCCCGGGATATTTTCCTGATCGGACTCTTTACCGGTCTCCGAAAAACGGAGATCATGTCCCTCAAATGGGAAGACGTCGACCTCAGGGGGCGAACCCTGACCGTCAGAAATACAAAAAATCACCGGGACCATACCCTGCCGCTTCCGGATTTTCTGGTTCGCCTTTTTCGGGAACGAAAACCTGACGGAGAGAATTCCTCCCATGTTTTTCCAGGAAAGAAACTGACTGATCGAATCCGGGATATTGACGACTCCCGCTTTCGGGTGATCAAAGAATCCGGAGTTTCCTTCACGATTCACGATCTCAGGCGAACTTTTGCGACGATCGCGGCAGAGATTGGCATCCCTCCCTATCTGCTCAAGAAGCTTTTGAACCACAAATCCGGCGATGTCACCGAGGGGTATGTGATTTCCACCGTCGAAATCCTGAGAGGACCTGTTCAGAAAATTGCCAAACGGATCGAAGATCTCTGCCAGATGAAACGGAGGGTGATCCCTGAACAGGGCGAGTCCCAAGGGACTAATCCCAAGAAAATGCGTGTGATATGAAACGTTGAAACATTTGCGTTGCTTTTATGAAACGTTCCGGCGTCCTTTTCTCAATCATGGAGGATAAAAATGGAGAAATTCTGCAAAAACCGAAAATGGTCCGATTGTTGCTTTTTGAAGCATGGGATGAATTCTTCGGATAGTGGGGATCAAAGAACAAGCCTCGGTGTTGAGGCGGAGAATTCATCATGAGAAACCTTCTAACGGGGAAGGAGACGCTCTATGGGACTCGGCCCTTCTTACAATCCGATTTCGATCGTTCTCGTCATGACCCTTTTCTTTGTCGGAACGGCGGCCCTTGCCTATTGGTTCGGATCGAAGGATTCGCACTCCTCGAAAGGAAAAGGAAGCTTTTGATTGAAACAGGGAAGGGGAGGGGATATCCCTTCCCTTCGATCTTTATCCGAGGGGATCAAAAAGGATTATTTTTTCATCGCTTTATCGATTTGCTTCTTGATGGTCTTATCGGAATCATTTCCCTGGCATCCTCCAAGCAGGAGAGACGCCGTCACAAGAAGAAAAACCGTAACGAGCCCAAGCGATCGGATGGATTTGATAAAATCCGGCATGAGGGCCTCCTTATTTTCGGAGTCGGAAAGGCTTTAAAAACTTCTTCATGTTCCTAGTCTGTTTATTCTTCCCGTCAGGGATTGTCCCCTCGGGAATAAAGGGTCTTGTGGATCCTTTTCTGTCTGATGATCATACCCAGGGCGGCGGCATTAATGAACCCCCATTCGGTCGTGAGACTGGGCAGAAGACACTCTTCCGGGAAGTTTTTTATTGAGACACTCCTCTTTCTCTCCTCTTGCGACATTTTCATTAACAGGCTTTTCCGGATCCCCCGCGAGCCTTCTTAACGATCTTTATTTTAATGTGATTGCTCCTTTATCTTTCATTCACTTGATGCGGGACTCCAGGACCTGTAAAATCCTCAGAAAGTTCATTCTATCAGTCATTCACCTATTAGCGCAGGAATCTTATGACAAAGTCCGACATTGCAAAGCTCCTGGCCCGGCAGTTTCCGGGAATCCGACTTGCGGATGCCCGAGTGATGATCGACCTCTTTCTGGACGGCATGAAAGAATCTTTGGGTTCGGGGGATACCGTCGAGCTTCGGGATTTCGGAGTTCTCCGGGTAAGGTCCCGCGCTCCACGGAAAGGCCGGAACCCGAAAACAGGCGAGAAAGTTATGGTCGCGGGGAAGAAGGTCGTTTATTTCAAACCGAGCCGGATCTTGAAAGGGAGGCTGAAAAGCTGAAGGCATTGAGTCTTATTTAAGCGGAGCCGAAAATTGAATCCTGTACGTCGGTGCGACCAGTGTGGCATCTGGGCGACGGAATTTGCGATCATCCATAAAAAAGTTCTGTGTTCGACTTGTTTCGAGTCCTTCAAGCGGACTGAAGGAACCCTCCCTACCCATCCTTCCACACCTGAAGAGGACCCTTCAGGCAAATCTTCGTCGTCCTCTCCGGAACAACAGTAATTTCCGCAGAAGCCGAACCGCAGTCACTCCTTGCGGGGAGCCAGCCTAAAATGAAAGATCATTTCAAGTTGAATTGAGGGAGTCCAAATGCCCAAACGTCTTGGAATCGTTGGAAGCTGGGAAAAAGGTCCGGACGGGACGGACATCAGCCTCGAGAAATTCCTGTATATGGGGGAGGTCGAGGTGTTCTGCCCGATTTCCGAGTACCTCGATTTCTCGCTTTCTCTCGGAGCCCCCGTAGAACTAGAAAAGGAAGGACATTACTGGAAGGGAGAGATTCTTCTCTCCAGGACAGGATACCTGGAGGGAAGTTCGGACTTCACCCCTCGGGAATTCCCCCAGACAATCGGGAGTGATCCCGTTGGCATCTATGTCGTGCGACTGTTCCGAGAGACGCCCGTCACCCCTGAAATCATCGGGGCCACGGCCTATTTGGCCTGATACGAACAATTTCTGAAGGAGGGCAGCACGTGCCCGACTCGAATACCATCCAGGTCGCTTCTCTCAAAGGTCCGCTCCGTCTCATCGGAAACGTCGTCTGGGTTCTGTTCGGAGGATTCTTTATGGCGGCCGGATGGGTCCTTGCCGGCATCCTCTCCGCTCTCACGATTGTCGGGATCCCCTGGGGGATTGCCGCTTTCCGGATCGCCGATTTTTCTCTCTGGCCTTTTGGTCGGGAAATGGTCGACCGCAATCAGGGGACAACGATGAAGACGATGTCCTTGATCGGAAACGTCGTCTGGGTTCTGGTCGGTGGTTGGTGGATCGCCCTTGGGCACCTCTTTTCGGCTCTTCTTTGCACAATGACGATCATCGGAATCCCATTCGCCTGGCAGCACGTGAAACTGGCCGGGATCTCCCTGACTCCGCTTGGGAAAAAAATTGTGCCGATCGAGAGGTAAAACGAGAAAAGAATAGTAGAAAAGGGGCTCACGGATTGTCCGTAAGCCCCCGGATCTTTCAGGTTCCTTTCACGACCGCGCAAAAGCGGGTGAAGAAGATATAATCCTTCGTCTCGTACTGGATCGAAAAGATCTTTTTGATTCCGGCCTTTCTTGCGGCATCGCGGACCGTCTTGCCGCTGTCAGTCGTCGTGTCGGCGGCGAAAGTGCCGTTGCACACCTCCGTCGATTTGAGATCTCCGGGTTTTTTCGTGTCGACCATTGGGTTCATGGGGGCTTCGGGCATGGCCAGTGTGCAACCGCCAAGAACGATGGTTCCCAGAACGAGTGGCGCCAAGAGTTTCTTCATCAGATTACCTCCTTCGATTGCGGGCCCCGCCTGAGTTCGAACGGGAAGGTTTGTGATCCGTCCGTCAGAGCTTGCGCTCCTTCGCCAGGAACTGGGCGACGGCCAGACCTTTCGGATGGGACAGGACGCTGCGCCTGACCACCATCAACGTGACGAGAAGGTTTTGGGAGACGGAGGACTTGGCCGCCTGGTAGGTGACAAGGATGGGCACCTGGATCTTCCAGACATAGACGCCTTTCAAGAGCCCCTTGGCGACGATGACTCCCGCCTCGGTGGGAACGGCGGCCGCCACCATCCGGTTGTCGGAAACAAGCTTCAGGTTGCCGGAGGCCTTGAGGGAACCGATGAACGAGGAGAATCCCTCTTTCGTGAAGTCGGGAGAAAGCCCGGACAGGGCGGACCGCCAGTTCACGAAATCGTACGAGTAGGCCGAGGTGGCCACGGTTGTGGCCCAGGAAATAACGGCGCGATCTTCCATCGCCGGCCGGGAGAGTGCCACGAGAGGGAGAATTCGTCCGTCGTTCGTCGCGGCGAAGTAGACAGGCCGTTTGTGGACGAGCGCCCATCCCAGCGCACCGTTCAGAAGGACCGACGCCAGAAGAGTTCCCGCGCCATAGCGGAGAACTTCCGCCTTGTTCCGGTACTCGTCTTTGTAGAAATCGTTCCGGAAGCGAACGAGTTCGGCCCCTCCCTCCCGGAGCGGAGCCGTTCCCGCCGCCGGGGATTTGTGACCGGAGGACCCGCCTGACTTTGTTTTTTTATCGAATCCGAAAAGTCCCATCAGAAGCCCATCCCGTCCCGTGATCTTTGGCGGGCGATGGAGGGCGGGACCGACTTCTCCTCCCGGGTTTGCGGGGAGGAATGGCGGATACCGGAGGAAGCCGTCTCCATCCTGAGACATTCCTTCATGGATCCGGTCAGTAACTCGATATCCCGCTTGGCCAACGCACTATTTGCATGGTGTGCGGGATAATTTGCAATCGCCGTCCGATAATATTCGGCGGCTTTTTTCCAATCATTGTTGCGCTCCGCCTCCGATGCCCGGGTCCTCAAAATCGCTGTCGACAGTTTTTCTCCCGGGAGTTCTTCCTGTGGATTCCTCCCCCTGTAGCTTTCAGCGGCCTGACTCATTCCGCTCCCCCGTTCGAAATCGAACCCGAGGTCCCGGAGGCTTGCGAAGGCCCCGTCACCCATCACCACATGGTCCAGCACCCGGATTCCGAGAAGCTTTCCCGCTTCCGAGAGTCGCTCCGTGAGTCTCCAGTCGTCCTTCGACGGCTCCGGGTTTCCTGACGGATGGTTGTGCAGGAAGATCACTGCCGCGGCCGAGTCCCGGATGATCGGGTGGAAGGTCTCCCGGGGATGGACCGGACACATCGAAAGGGTCCCTTCCGCAATCTGGTGGAGGTCGATGACCTTGTGTTTCTGGTCCAGAGTGACGGCATAGAACCCTTCCTTCTTCGCATCCTTCATCTGCCCATTAAAAATCCTGAAAATATCCTCGCCGCTTTTGACGGACATTCCCCGCTCGATCGGCTCATTGGCAAGGCGTTCCGCCATGGTCAGGGCGGCGGAGAGCTTTTTCCCCTGGGTATCGGAGAGATTCAGGGTCCGAGAGAGTTCCGTTTCGGTCATCCGGGAGAGGGTTCGAAGATTGACAGTCTCGGGACATTTCTTCCCGGTAATGCGTTCGACCAGGACCCAGTCCGGCTCGTCCCGTAGCGAGGCCGACCGAAGGGGTTCGGAGTTGAATTCCCGGAGGCCGGGAAGGAAAGGGGCTCTGGTCATTCTCCCCCCTCCGGCCGTTTTCCGAGTTTTCTGGAAATTTTCGAGATTGCCAGAATGATCTCGCAGGCATCCCTGTCCTTTCGGTAGAAATCGTTCCACTCCTCCTCGGAGCCCTCCCGATCGGGAACCGGAGCGAGGAGCGGGCGGCCCAGGGCCCGTTCAAGAAATTCGTAGGGATCCTTCTTCATATAAGCTCTCCCGCGGTATCAAGAATGTCCCGTTCGTCGGCAATGACTCCTCCCTTGGCCCGTTCCTTTTCGACGAGGCCCAGAATCTTGGTGATATCGGCCGGTTTCACGCCCAGTTCGTCCGCGAGTTGCTTGACGGCGTCTTTCAGTGTTTCTTGAGTTTCCTTCAGTTCCTCTTTCTGGTTCAGGATCG
>JAPTWQ010000103.1 GCA_028064945.1 Nitrospiraceae bacterium
AAAAAGGATAGAACGCCCGGATCTCTCGCGAAAAGAGGCTGGGAGATCCGAAAGAGCCGGAGAAATGTTTTCACTGGTCACGGGCGACCCTCCTTAGTGGGATGTCATGGAACGGGCGTCCGGTCAGGATGGCAAACGGTCCATGCTTTTATAAAAGACGCGTCACCGGAAAAAAACAATTGGCCGTCTGGCCGATCCTGAAAGAATCTTGTTGTGGCGCCTATGTCCAGAACGTTGCGGGATGGTGCGCTGTCGGAGTTCGATGTCGGGTGAGACTGGTGGTTTCAGGGGCTGACCGCTGCGCACCCGGAAGTCCTCTCCCGGATAGGGCAGTAAATTTTTTCCTCTCTTATTTATTTTCTGATTTTCTTGCCGTCTATTTTGTTACGCATCATCACGTCTGGCGCGCGGAAAAGCCTTTCCGGACGCGTCGGCCGATGAAGCCCCGAAGATCACTCGAACCGTTTGTGCATGTTTATAGTCTTGCAACTGAAGAAAAGAATGTCAAACCCAAAATCCCATTTTTGGAACCGGATTTCTTGATTTTGTCTTTCTGTTTTGGGGTTTTTTATTTTTTTTGGATTCATTTTCGTCGGGCCGGAAATCTTTTTGGGATTTTTTTATTAAAAAAAGTCTTTTTATGGGTTGCCGTGATGGTGTGTCGATGCTAGCATGAGGAAATTCCCCTTGGTTTTCTGATCCTGTTGTGTTCAGAAAGTCAGGGGGATTCTGTTTTTGTATCCGGAGGTCAATCAGAAAGAACAGACAGATAGAACGGGGGATGCGCATGGCGGCCAAGCTCAGAAGACGGGATATCGCAGTTGTCCGTCCGGACGTGGCCCGAAAGGCGGCCTTCGGAGCGGCTGTCGGAAACGCGATGGAATGGTTCGATTTCGGGATCTATTCCTATCTGGCGGTGACCATCGGGCGGATTTTTTTTCCCCAGGTCGATCCCGACGCCCAGTTGGTCGCCTCCTTCGCAACGTTTGCGGTGGCCTTCGTTGCCAGGCCCGCAGGTGCGGTCTTCTTCGGACGACTGGGTGACGCGATCGGTCGGAAGACGGTCCTGGTGGTTACGCTGGCGATTATGGCCATCAGCACGTTTTCGATCGGACTGATTCCCGGTTACCGGACCATCGGGTTCCCCGCGGCACTGCTCCTTTTCCTGGCCCGCCTGGTGCAGGGTTTTTCGACGGGTGGGGAGTACGCCGGGGCCATGACGTACGTCGTGGAATATTCTCCGGACAAGCGGCGTGGAAGGATGGCGAGCCTCCTGGAGATTGGTACCCTGACGGGCTTTATTCTCGGCGCCGGAATGGTCACGGCCCTCACATACTGGCTGGGACCGGAAAAGATGATTCAATGGGGGTGGCGCCTCCCTTTTTTCATCGCAGCTCCGATCGGACTTTTTTCCGCATGGTTCCGAAGCCGGCTTGAAGAGACCCCCGTTTTCGAATCCCTCGAAAAGAGTCCGGAAGACCGGCAGCCCCGGGGGTCGTTGGGAGATCTTCTGCGCGTCCACTGGCGGCCCATGTCGATCGGTCTCGGTCTGGTTCTCTTCTATAACGTCATCGACTACATGGTCCTGTCCTACATGCCTTCCTATCTCTCTTCGGTTCTTGGGTACGGGGAAACCAAAGGGCTGTTGCTGATCCTTGTCGTCATGCTCATCATGATCCCGGTCGTGTTCCTGGTTGGCGCCGCCAGCGACCGCTGGGGGCGAAACCCCATCATTCGCGGTGCGCTTGTGAGCCTCATCGTCTTCACGGTGCCTGCCTTTCTCCTGGTTCAGAACGGGCAGGACAAAATCGTGTTTGCGGGGCTTGTCGTGCTCGGAGCCCATCTGGCGGCTTTTGAAGGTACGATGACTTCGACTTTGCCATCCCTCTTCTTTACGGAGGTCCGTTATGGGGCATTGGCGATCACCTATAATTTTTCCACGTCCGTTTTCGGGGGAACCACGCCTCTCGTTTTGTCCCTTTTGGTACGCCAGTTCCACGATCGGCTCATTCCGGCTTATTTTCTGATCGGTGCGGCGTTCATCGGTCTGGCCGTCAGTCTGTTCGTCAAGGAGACCGCGAGCCGTTCCCTCCGGGGGTCGACACCGGTGGTAGCCGATTCGGGGGAAATAGGGGGAGTCCTGGCCCGTCCGGAGGATGCGGTTTGGTGGGCGGAGGAACCGGAAGCTCCGGGACAACAAAAGATATCGGATGGTGGGGTGGAAAAGGGGATTCCCCGGGAAGGCTGAAAGGTATTGGCACGAAAACGAGGGGTTCTTGGTTTTCAGTGGATCGAATCGGCATAGGGTGCGGCTCGACCGCCCCCTATGCCGATTTCCAGCAAGTCAGGGTGCTTTTCCGCGATGCGAAGAAGGGTCGCCGCGGCTCCTGAGGGTCTTCGTCGTCCCTGCTCCCAATCCTGGAGTGTCCGGACCGAGACGCCGAGGATTTCGGCGAACTCGCTTTGGGAAAGACCCGAAGCCTTCCGGATCCGGGCGGCGGCCGGAAGGGAAACGGAGACCCTCTTCCCTTTTCCGGCCTGAATTTCCCGGACGCCGTCCAAAACTTCCAGCCAGATGTCCCGTCCTTTTTCCATTTTCTCAAGTTCCTTGTCAGATTTGGCCATTTTCAAATCTCCATCACAAGGTTTAATCCACCGGCTTTAGCCGGTCCGCTTTAGCTGTGTCAATAGGATTGAAAAATACCCCCCTCTGGTTTTTAAAGAGTCTCTCTTTTGGGTTCCTCCGGATGTCGGGACAAGAGTCCTGATTTCCGCTTTTCCTTGAGCCGGTAGCTCTCTCCCTTGATATTGACCGTGGTGGCGTGATGCAGAATCCGCTCCAGAATGGCACTGGCGATGATCGGGTCTCCAAAGATCTCTCCCCGGTTGGCATAGGACTGGTTCGAAGAGAGGATCATCGAACCTTTCTCGTACCGCCGGGAGATCAGCTGGAAAAACAGGTTGGCCCCAAGCTGGTCAATCGGGATATAGCCGATTTCGTCGACGATCAAGAGTTTGTACTGGGCCAGCTGCTTGAGCTTTTCTTCCAGACGTCCTTCCTGATGGAACCGGGTCAACGAGGCGATCAGGGACTGGGCTCCGACAAAGAGGGTCCGATAGCCGCCCTGGATCGCTTCCACGCCCAAGGCCATGGCCAAATGGGTCTTTCCCACGCCGGGAGGCCCCAGAAAAACCACATTGTCCCCATTGGCCACCCACCGGTGTCAAGAGGAAAAAAGTTTGTCCGTTTTTCCGGATTAAACCTGTCCCTTTTTCCCGAAAGCATTCCTCCCCTGTGAGAGAGCCGATCCGATTGTTCAATCGCTCTCCCGGTTTTTGTCGTCGTTTTCCTCACCCATTTTTCGATTTTTGAGCCTGATTTTTCCTGAATTCGACTTTTCCACAGGGCTAAGTGGTTGATAAAAAAGAAAAGCCTGATGAGGGTTGAGGATTTAGTAAAAAGAACAAACCGATAACTGTAAAATACCCAATACTCCGAAACCAGTTCATCTGCACGAACGAAAGGATTTTCAATTCTGCCCTTCCTCTCAAATCCACGACTTTTTTTGAGGAACCCAAAGAGTGAATCTACCTACACGAACGGCCAACGCCGTCTCGACCTCATCTGGACTCCTTCGATTGGTTTTGATCTTATAAGAACCTTCGCATTCTACCCATCACCTTCCCTGGAGTCCGCATGAATTTTGAGAATTATGACCTCTGCTTTGGTGCTTATATCGAATCATGATACGATTCACGAAAGGAGGAATTCACATGGGGAGAAAAAAGGTCTGGAGCACGGCCAGCGAACGGGCCGAAGCCTCCCGGAAACGGCGTGAAGCCATCGATGGGGTGAAGGCGCTCCGGCTGATGCAGTTTTCCCTCCAGCTTTCAGACAAGTTTATTCTGGAGGACCTTCAGGAAGCATGGGGATGTACCCGATCCGGGGTCGTGGTCCGGCTCCTGAAAGAGGCCGGGATTCGCTACGGAAAGGAGATTCGGACGGTCCAGGAGAAACGGAGGGAGAGGGAGAGAAAAGAAAGCGAATCATGATGCCTTTTCATCTGGAGGATTCCGGTCCTGTCAATGAAGGCTCCCGAATAGTGGTGGTTCGGAGAAGGCTCTTTTTTTATGGCTATGTTGCCGTTTCATGTTGTAGCTCATAGCGACCAGCTGATACAGTCAACCACAGAGCGGAGTTGAGATGCTCTCCAAATGTCTCGATCATGCGACGCCAGCCCAGGTAGTGGTCCAGATACTTGGTGGCCACCCCATGGAACCGTCGCATCCATTCCTTCAGGCGCGAATGGTAGGCGTTCGCATTCTGGATATGGTAGACGCCGGCCAATACTCTGATTCCCTTGCTCAGGTTGACCGCCCGGTGAGCCACGCCTATCTCCCGGGCCGCCAGGGCGATGGGGCCCTTTCCTCCTCCGTCGGAACAGAGAACCGCATCCCGGGCCAGGAGAGGCTTCAGAACCGCTTCGATCTCCCGATGGTCGTCCTTCGGAAGGATCGCATCAGCGGTCGCGCCCGACCGGTCGCGAATTACCAGGACCGGGACCTGCTCCCGGGAGAGCCCGCGTTTGGCGGCTCGCCCGCCCCGTTTTCGGGCCCGTCTCGGGAGCCCGCCCCGTTGCCCCTTATAGGATCTCAAAAACCAGGTCTCGTCGGTTTCGACGATGCCGCTTTCCTTCCGGGCCTGGAGATTGGCGGGCAAGGCCAGGAATCGGTGTCTCCACAAAAAGGCTGCTTTCGTGTTGATCCCGCATCGTCCGGCCGCCTTCCGGACCGACTCCCCTTCGTGGAACTTTTCCAGGAAGAAAAGCCAGCGGTCCTTGTGATGAAGACCCGCAAGCGGCGTGTCCGTCAACGCATTGAAGGTGCGTTTGCATCCCCGGCACCGGAATCGCGGGAGTCCGGCCGCGTGCCCCCATGGTCGGATCTCCGGGTGGTGGCAATGAGGACAAGCGGTGGGAGTTCCCACCAAGGAGATCACCTCGGAGACCAGGTCTTTCTTGTCCCGCCACTCGATCGCAACCTTGAGATCATGTCTCTGCGCCGATGTCATGGAGCCAACAGCTCGAAGACATTGTTGGAATGTAGGTTTCTTCATGGGAATCACCTCCTGAATCAAACCTACACCTGATCAGGATGCTTGCAACATGAAACGGCAACATAGCCTTATATTTTAGGGAGAGGAAAACTGCCTGAAATGCTGGAGGCGGCGGGCGGGATCGAACCGCCGAATAAAGGTTTTGCAGACCTCTGCCTTACCACTTGGCTACGCCGCCGCACTTTGTTTCGAGGGGCCTTGCGAACGAAACGAAGGAAAATTCTAGCAGATCGATTCTTGCCCGGCAACTGATTTTGCTTAATGCACTCTGTAAAACCAGCCGGAGATAGAGCTTGAAAACCAGAACAGGAAAAAAATCTTTGCGACGGGATAGTGAAAACGGGAGATCGGTGCGCCCTTTCTCTTCAGAAAGCCCAGGGTCATCACGACCAGAAACAGATAGAGGGCACCCTGCGCAGTAATCAGATGGAACCAGTCCAGTGCGGGAGGAACGGGATGAAATTTTATGCGTCCCCTTATTCGTTCGATTTCCATGATCAGGGTGCCCGAAATATCGCACCCGAAGCCGACCACGGCCGAAAAGATGTGTCCCCGCCGGATCCGGATAAAATCCGTTGCGGAAGCTGGTGTGACCAGCGATCCGATTCGTCTCCCGACAGCAGATCCTTTTTTGCCGACCCGGATGTACCAGGCGGTCAGGTAACCCGTCAGTGCCATATAGATGAGAAGGGACATGAAAAAGACATACCAGTTCATCAATTTTTCCCCCGGTCAGGGTTGGAGGGGAAACAGTTTTGCCTTAAGGCTTCTCTTTCAGTATATTGATTGATCGAAGAATGCTCAATCGGAGTTCGGGAGGCCAGAAAGGATGGACAAACAGACGGCCAGGTATTTTCTGGATCATCTGGCGACCGGCATGTGGATTTTTCTTATCGTGGTCTGGTCCGTCGCTCTCCTTTATCTTGTTCTCCGGAAAAAAAAGGGCAGAACTTCCAGATAAACGCGCCTGTAGCTCAGTCGGATAGAGCGATAGACTTCGAATCTAAAGGTCGGGGGTTCGATTCCCTCCAGGCGCGCCAATACCAGAGCCAATACCAAAAGAATCTGAAAACCCGAAAAACCGAATTTGTCACTCTCTTGTCACCCTGCAAAAGACAATCCCAGGATCTCACGCAGTCACCGGTCGAAATTCGTTTGCCTTCCAGACGGAGGGAAAGCGACATCCTTACTGAAGGCTTCACTCTATCCGGTCCATCCCGCTGGTTCCGGGAGGCACGGGCCCGGTAGCTCTTCGACTCCTACCCCTTCTTGCTCTCCTCATAAAATCCCACGGGTCCGTACCTTCAGAACAATGTCAATGGAATTCCATTGGATCTCTCTCTTCGCGGCTGAAATTTTGCCGTCGCACTTTGCCCACGGGAGACCCTTTTCCGTTCTGGACCCCATCCCGGATCTGTTTCTCTCCTCCACCCCGTCCGAACGGTCTGGAAGATCGGTCTGGTTCCGCCCAGAGGGGTACTTTTCTATATTCTCTATATTATTCATTTCTGTGCGAAGGTATCGCCTGCGTTCACTTGCGATTTTTATTCGAATGGGATAGATACTCAGGGTATCCAAGAAGACGCCGGGTGTTCTGGTGTCTTGCTGCCGGAAATTGGAGCAGGAACCTTGGAGCTTTTACGAGGGTGATAGAGTTCTGTGATTCTGGAAGGAGCGAAAAGCGTGAAGGTCCATTTTCTCATCCGGCTTCTTCCGAGCGGAC
>JAPTWQ010000114.1 GCA_028064945.1 Nitrospiraceae bacterium
GCCCCATATTATTGATCGGACCAGAATCCCCAAAGAATTCGATCCCGGCGTTGACATTCTTCGCCAAGTAATGGTTGTATTCACACATCTTTGAGTTGATCATTTTGTTCCTCCTTGTCGTGAGTGTGATTAATATCCCATCCCGCCATGTCCTCTTTCTCTCTTCCGCTCGATCCTGGGTGCTTCTTTCTTTTCTTCCCGTTCCTTTTCCTGTTTGCGTTCCGGGCGGTCTTCCGGAAGGTCCTGGAACGGATCTTTCTCCCTGGAACGTTCCTGTTCCTTCGTGGCTTCTTTCTTCTCCCCTTTCATCTCCTCCTTCCCTTGCTCCATGGTCTTTCGTTCCGGGGATTTTTCTTCCTCCATCCTCTTCTGCCGTTGCATTTCCCGCTTCAAGTGCTCCGGAACCAGCTTCGCCTCCTGCCCGTTTTCCTTCCTCAGGGTGATGACGCCGGTCTCCCGGTCCATTTCCTCGACCCGGGCCACTTCCCCGGCCTTCATCCCCAATTCCTTGTTCTCCTGCGGGAAACGCAATCTCTGTCCGACCTCCCACTTGTCGAATCGTTCCCGCTCTTGCCTGGTCAGATGCTCGTATTCTTTTTCCTCGCTCCGTTCCATCGTTTTTTCCCTTCCGTTTGATGTTTCCGTTTCCCGGCTCCGGTCCTCGTTCTTCTCCCGGTCTTCCTCCCGCCGATTTTCGTTGTCGGCAAGGGTATTTTCCTGTTTGCGTTCTGGGCGGTCTTCCGGACGGTTCGGGAACGGATCTTTCTCCCTGGAACGTTCCTGCCCTTTCGTGGCTTCTTTCTTTTCCTCTTCTGATCTTTCCCGTTCTTTCCCGATCGCCATTCTCTCGAATTCCTTGTTTTCCTTTTCCACGTCCAGCGCCATGGTCTTGTCCTTTTCGCGCGTCACCGCCCCGCTCAGTTTCTCCTGGTCGTCGGTGAAGGCGACCACTTGGTCTTTTGTCCGGGTCAGGTTCGTGTAAAAACTCCGCTGGTTCAAGGTCTGGGAGTTCGAGGGAAGATCCATAATCACGTTCTCCGACCCCAACCCTTGGGCGCTGTGCCCGGTCTGGGCATAGCCATGGTCGATCTCGACCGGCCTCCCTTCCGGTTTCAGGTCAAAGTCCTTCCCGTTGTCCAAACGGATCCTTAAAGAATCATGTTTCGATTCAATCACCTCTCCCCTCATTCCGTTGGTAATCCCCTCTTTCTTGAGTTCGTTCCCAGTGATCCGGACCCGGTCGCCCGGGGAAAGCTCAATACTTTCAATCTTCCCGATCTCGTGGCCCTTTCCGGATGTTTCCCGAGGAGTCATGGTCGTGAACCGTCCGTCTTCCATCTTCAGGCGGACGGTGCCGTTTTCCTTCCCCACGGCCTCGACGCGACCAATCTCCCCCACCGAAACGCCCATTCCCCGGTAGTCTTTCCCGAACCGCACATCCTGGCCTTCTTTGTAGCTGTCGATCCGCTTCTTCTGGGCCTCCGTGAAGTCCCCTGCTTCGTAGCGGGTGAACTCTTCCCCTTTGCCTTTCAATCCCATAGACTCCCGGATATTCTCGTTCACGGCCTTCCGGGCCTCGTGGGTTCCTGTCAGGACAAGGGTCTCCTTGGGATCCTTCGATTTCAGATACTCTTCGGAGAGGGCCCGGAACCGTTCCTGCGGGTTCCGGACCTCCCGGACTTCAAGCTTTTCGAGGGCCTTTGCCGGGGAATCGATGGAGAGCCTGGCCGCTTCCCGGACAGCATCCTTCGCCTTGTTCTGGCGCTGCATCTCCGTCACGTAGACCGTTTCCATTCCTTTCTTCTGGAGAAGGGCAAAGGCCGGTCCAGCGGCCACGCTTTCATATTGCTTGATGTCACCCACCAGGACCGCCCGGGATCCGGCCTTTTCGATCCGCTTCATGGCCGATTCCAGATCTTTGGCGTTGGTCAACCCCGCCTCGTCGATCACGACAACGGTCTTGCCGTTCAGATCCTTTCCCGCCTGGCGATCCGCAAGCCAGCTTTGAAGCGTCCTGGACTCGATGATTCCCGCATCGCGCAAGGCATGGACGGCGGAATGTTGCGGCCCAAGGCCGATGACTTCGTATCCGGCATTTTTCAAGGCGGAAACCGCCGCTCCGTTTTGCAGGGATTCGATGGCGGGTTTCAGCATCGTCGTCTTTCCCGTTCCGGCATAGCCGTTGATCCCCGAATATCGGTTGTCTGTCGTGAGGATCATCCGGGCCGCCGCTTTCTGCTCCGCGTTCAACGTCAGTCCATCCCTTTCCTGAATCGCTTTCAGGGTCGCCTCCGCCTGGAGAGGGTTCATGACGGGGACCACTGCATGGCGACCGGATTTCTCGTAAGAGAGGATACGTTTCTCGCGCTCCAGCGCTTCCCGGCTGGTCATCAGGTTTTGCTTCCTCCCTGCCAGCTCGTCCGTCTGCCGGATCAACGAGCCTTCGGCTTTCGCCTCCGCCACCGCCTTCTTCAGGTCTTCAAAAGTGATCTTTCCCCGTCCGTCCTGGAGGGCCGTCCGGATCAGTTCCCCCTCCTTCACCGCCGATTCCCGTTCGGTGTGGTGGTCAACGGCAAATTTCAGGGAGTCCCGGGCGATTTCCAGGCGTTTCTCCGGAGAGAGATATTTTTGTCCGATCCCTTTTTCAAACTGTTCCTCAATCTTCCGGGTCACTTCATCGGCCCCGGAGAGCTTCACCTCTTCCTTCCAGCGGGTCTCAAGCCCTTCCAGTTCGTGGACCTTCTTCGCCTTTCTGGTCCGCTCCCACGCTTCCTCTCTCATCCATCTTTTTTCGTTCCGCTCCTCCCGTGGGAGTTTCGACCACTCCACGCCCCATTTGTCCTTGATGTACTCTTCGATTTTCTGGCCCCTGGAAGAATGAAAATCGATCTGCTCACGGGAAAAGTCCGCGATCTGGACCTCTCCATACTTCCCTTTGCCGATCTCGATCCCTTTTTCCGAAAGTCGCCTGCCCCAATGCGCGTCCCCCATTTCCTTGACCAGGCGTTGGTACTGCATCTGCCGGTCGTTGGTCATGGCCTGGTATTTGCCGTCCGAATTTTGGGTGACGTTCAGGAACACCCCGTGGGCGTGAATGAAACACTCCCCCTCACGGTTCGACATGTGCCGGACGTGGCCGTACAGAGCCTTCCCGGTCGTCTCCCACTCCTTCCCGTCATGCCCTCTCCGCGCTCCGATCTGCGATTCCAGATAATCGTAAGAGAGCTGTTCGACTTCCCCCTGAACCTTCATGATCCAGTCCTTGAGTTCCTGGTTGTCGGTCGCGGCCCATGCCATGGACACCGTTTTCGGGGCCTCGATCACAAAGTCCGTTCCGGCCCTTTTGAGAAGTTCTCCGGTGTCCGGATCCTTGAACGATCCTCCCTTGACCTCGATCCCTCCGGGAAAATGTCCGTTCAGGGCGTTCTTCCAGTCCTCCGCACCCGCTTTACCTTCCAGACCCATTTCGGCTGCAAGCCGTCCGCCCCATTCCAGCTTATGGTCCTCCCCTCCTTCCCGTTCAAGGTAGTAGTCGTCCTTCCGGTAGTATTTCTCCCCCTGACCGGGGCTGATGTTCTTTCCGAGCGCCATTATTCCCTCTCTTTCTTGCAATCCTCTGGGACAAAAAGGTGACATTTTGTCCTCTCCAGAACAGCCTTTCCTTCGACGTAACCGGAATAATAGGAAAACTCGTTGATCCCGGGGGAAACGGTCGATTCCCGACCAGACTCCCCATCGGACCGCCCTTGGTCATACGATGGCTTGTCGATTGCGATCCGGATCATTTCGGACACCGGACGCGCATCCGCTCACCCGTCTTGTCCACCAGTTGATAGACAAAATTTCCGTATCGATCCCGGATCGGACGGTTTATGACAACCCACTTTCCGGCGTTCTTCGAAAGACAGTGCCACCAATTCGGCCAGGGTCCTGTCCAGATCGGTAAACTCATGATCGGATCGACGGCTTTTCCTGCGAGGATCCCCGCAGGATGATTTTTTGTAATCGGTAAACTCGGAGGTCCGACCCGAACACAGTTCCATGGTCTTTTTCCTGTCGAATTCGAATGATCGATCCGGCACCGGAACGTCCCGTTCGTCCAGTGAAAGACCCGGGATTCCGGCTTTGGTTTTTCATGAATGACTGACGGAGAGGAGAGGGGAACGGGTGGATTGTGCCCGGTCATCTGTGAGACAACGAACCACCCGGCCAGACCCAACGCCACCAGCCCGACAATTGGAAAGATGGGCATATGAAACGGGTCTTCCTTTGTCGTCTCTTCCTTCTTCTGTTCTGCCACCTTCGGATCCGAAAATTCCTGTTCCGGTTCCGGTTCTCCAGGTGGTAGGAATGCTGGTCGGATGGACTTGTATTTCCGAATTTCAAATTCGATTCGATGGATATCTTCCATCCCAGGGAAGCGGCAATACGCCACCAGGTCTGGGAGTCCGGAAAATTCCGATGGCAGGACGGTCTGGACAACTTTTTTAGCTTGGGCGGTGGTGAGGCCTTCTCCCGGGAATCCGAAGGCATCGAGAGTTTTCGACTCTTCATTAATTTCCCGCTGGCCGAATTCGTTGCTCCAGTATTCTGCGTCCTTGAAGCTTCATTGCCGGAAAATAATCTTGCTGGAAAAAGTCGAAAGAAGGGTCTGTGCTCCCAAAATTCCATAAGTCGATTCAAGTTGGGCAATGCTTTGGATCGCCCCCGCCACGCACAGGCCAAACTTCCGTCCCCGGGTATTCGCATTCTTCAGATACGCGACTTGTCCCAGGCTGTCCAGTTCGTCCGCGACCACCCAGATTCGGCGGTTGAAATCGGGGGTCAGATCCAGGACCTCTTTCACGACAATTCCCATCCAGCCGCCAATCAAGGGAGAAAGGAGAGACATCTGACTGTCCTTATAGCTGATGAACAAACTTCCCGGATTCCCCTCCCTCACCCATTTCCGGAGGGAAAAGGTTCCGTCCCGGGGGAGCATGGACCAGGGGCGGAGGACAAGAGACGCCTCTCCGATCACAGATCCCAAAAACCGCTCATTCATCGGCATCAACAAGGCTTCTTCCGGAGTGCCCACAATGTAAGGGCGCAAAAGCTCCGGGTCTCCGGGCTGAATGATTTCGATCACCCGTTTCGGATCCGGATTCCCTTCCCTGACCAAGCCCTTCATGATCGAGGCAATCAGTCCACGTGCTTTTTTCACCCATTCGTTTTCCTGTCCGTGGTGACCTTCCTTCAGAGGGAAGAGACTTTCGGCCAGGGAGTCGTAATCCCATTGGTCCTCAATTTCAAGGAACGGATTCCACTGGACGGACCTTCCATCGAACGGGTTGAGGAGAAGATCGTTTTGCCGACTCCGTCTTGAAAAAAACTGACCTCCGGAATCCGTAATAATGGCCTTCTCTTTGTTTTCCGCCACCCCCCATAAAACCCGGTCCAGGAGCCGATGGATCGCCTGGGTTTTCCCGGATCCTGTCCCTCCGGCAATAACCAAATGCTTGGTCGGGACCTCCGGATCCAGTTCGATATCTTCGAACGCCAGGCAACAGGAGAGAGTCTGTGCCTCCCCCCCTGTCCAGTTTTCAAGACGGATGGGAAGATCGTGGGTGGTCGCGTCCGCAGGATCGTACCATCGGGGCTTTTTCTGATTTTTCGATGGTCGATCGGAGCTGATTTTCGATCCGCGCACATGCTCGATTTCTTTGACGTACGTTTTTTGTTTGCCGAACCATCCCATCACACCCTCTTTTCTATATGGAGTTCCTTCAATTTATTTTCCAACGCCTCTTTTGCCTTTACATTCCTGTTCAGGAGAAGCCCCTCCCCCTTGGGGCTGGCTTTCGTCGTCTCCTCAAAGAAGTACTCGATCCTCGCCAATGTTTCGACCAGGTAGCGGACGACCTCCGGGGAGAGTCCTGATCCGTTTGGGGGATCGGGCAAAAGCCCCATCTTGGCCAGCTCTCTGTGGGTTTCTTCATGCTCGTCCCGCTCCTCCCCAATCGCCTTTTTTAACAACTCCAGATCCATTTCCGGGCCGGAAACTGGACCGGATTCGAGCGATTTCAGGACCAGAATCCCGACCGTTTCGGAGACCGATCTTCCCTGGTCTCCGGCCATTTTTTTGACCCGGACAAGGATATCGTCCGGCATCCGGACCGGAACATATGTCTTTTTCATCAGGCTCCAACTCCCCCTTCCGAGGGAGGAATCCCTCCCAAGTCTTTGATCCTCCATCCGTAGAGGTTTCCGGTTTTCGGGTCCAATCCGGGGGAACACATCAGATAATTCTCTCCCTTGATCGTGACCTTTTGCTTTGTCCAGCCTGGACTGACACAAGCAACCAGAGATCGGTAATCCTTTGCCATCGCACCGAAAATCGGGCCGTTTTGGGATCCGTATATATAGGCTCCGATGATCCCGACAGTGACGACAAGTCCCGCGAAGGTTCCCCCGAGGGTCAGCCATTTAATGCCCAACTGATCGATCCAGAATCCGGTTTTTGTGGGTTCCAAAGCGTCCAGTTTCTTTGTGTTTTTTGCGATATCCTCGGCCATCTTTGTGATCGTTCCCGGATCGATTCCAACTCCAACCTGGCCGCCATTGGACTTCGGAATCTTTCCGATTTCGTTCAGAACATTTTGGATTTTTGTATCCAAAATGGGCGGAAAACCGGACAGAAGTTTTCCAAACTCATCAATCTTTTGGTAACGTTTGCAAGTAGAGACCTGCCCGCCCTTCCCGATTTTTATACATTCAGGCGTCAAATCCGTTGTAATAGTAGGCCAGCCTGATCTTCGTCACATTGAGCCCGCCTTGTGTACTCCAT